>NZ_FOTH01000041.1:0-44659 GCF_900114515.1 Pseudomonas sp. NFACC46-3 | reverse complement strand
ATCGGCCCAATCAATTCCGATATAAGCAGTGAATTTCTGAGACAAGAGCGTTTGCATTGCACACCTCCACAGACGCTAAAGTACATGCAGGAACATGCATGCTTGCGTCCAGCGAAGGCGATATAGAGAGCCGTGCCCGGCTTTCCCTGAGTGTTCGTTAGAGGGCGCAAGCGCACCTGCTGGGCTCGAAGGTGAAGCAGTAATCATCGAGATGCGTTGCAGCCCTATTCGTAGCTCGCAGGTGCATGTTCCTTCCTCGCAACAACCGGACTCCAGCGAGTATCAGTATGGGGGAGCAAGGAACGGACTACCTATATCGCAGCCCAGCGGGAGCAAGCTCCCTCGCCACAAGAGCGGTTTTCAGACCGTACGCGAATACTGAACCGTCTGGTCCGCCCCCAGGTACGCGTCGAAAGCCATGGCCACGTTGCGCATCATCAATTGCCCCTGGGGCAACAACACCAGCTTGTCGTCGCGAAGGTCCAGCAGTCCGTCGCGCACCAGCTCCTGGAGTCGGTCCAGCGCATCGGCGAAGTACTCGGTAAATCGAATGCCGTGGGCGCGCTCGATCTGGCCGAAATCGATGCGTGCGTGACACATCAGTTCGCTGATGACCTCGCGCCGCAGGCGATCGTCGTCGCTCAGCCGATAACCACGCTGCACCGCCAGCAAGCCTTGATCCAACCGGGCGTAATACTGGGAAAGCTCCTTGACGTTCTGGTTGTAGCTGTCGCCCACCTTGCCGATCGAGGACACCCCCAGGCCAATCAGGTCGCAGTCGGCGTGGGTGGAGTAACCCTGGAAATTGCGCTGCAGGCTGCCCTGGGCGCGGGCGCGTACCAGTTCGTCATCCGGCAAGGCAAAGTGGTCCATGCCGATATAGACGTAGCCGGCTTCAGTCAGGCGATTGATGGTCAGCTCGAGCAACTCCAGCTTGCGCTCTGGCGGCGGCATGTCTTCTGGCCGGATCATCCGTTGCGCCCGCACCCGTTGCGGCAGGTGGGCGTAGCTGTAGGCCGCGATCCGGTCCGGACGCAGGGCGATGATCTTGCTCAAGGTGACATCGAAACTGGCGATGGTCTGCAAAGGCAGGCCATAGATCAGATCGACGCTGACCGACTTGAAGCGCGCCAGGCGCGCGGCCTCCACCAGCTCGACGACCTGGGCTTCGCTTTGCACTCGATTGACGGCGATCTGCACCTGGGCATCGAAATCCTGGACGCCAAAGCTCAGGCGGTTGAACCCCAGCTGGCGCAAGCCTTGGATCTGTTGCGCATCGATGGTCCGCGGATCGACCTCGATGGAAAACTCATGGGCGTCGCTGTCGTCCATGTCGAACGACTGGTGCAGGCAGTCCATCAGGTCGGCCAGTTGCTCATGGGTCAGGTAAGTCGGCGTGCCCCCGCCCAGATGCAGTTGGGTCAGTTTGCGCGAGCGGTCGAACAAGCCCGCCTGCAGGGCAATTTCGCGCTTGAGGTAGGTCAGGTATTCGACGGCACGATGGCTTTTGCGCGTGATGATCTTGTTGCACGCGCAGTAATAGCAGAGGCTCTGGCAGAACGGGATATGGATGTACACCGATAACGACTTGGGCTGCGGCGCCTGGTTGCTGCGCTGGGCAGCCTGCTGGTATTCGTCCATGGCAAAGGCCTGGTGGAACTGCGGCGCCGTCGGATAAGAGGTGTAGCGCGGCCCCGGGCGGTCGTATTTCTCCACCAAGGCACGATTGAAACCGGATACAGCATTCATGATGGGTTCAACTTTTCAAAAGGGTGTGGGCCTGCGTCATCCATTCCTGGGTCGAACAGATTGCAGATCGCATCGACGTTCAAGCGCCCGGCGGGCAGGATGCCGATAAACCGGCTCGACAGTTCGATCAATCCCTGGTCATGCAACACTTCCAGCGACGGCCAGACAGACGCGAAATGCTCGCGAAACACCAGGCCGAAGCGTGCCTCGATGGCCAGGATATCCAGCTCCAGATCACAGGACAGCTGCTCGGTCACGCTCGCCTTGACCTGATCCTGCGCTTCACAGCGCCAGCCGCGACACACCGGCAACTGCCCGGCGTCCAGCTGTTGGCAATATTGATGCAGGTCGTCGGTGTTCTGTACGTACAGGTGCTCGATCTGAGTAATGGCGGACAGACCGAAGCCCACATGATCACAGCAACCGTGACGGGTAAAACCCTGGCAATTGCGATGCAGGCGTCCGTGTTCCTGGGCCACCGCCAGGTCATCGTCGGCCCTGACGAACTGGCCCAGGCCGATGTAGTGATAACCGGCGCCAATCAGTTGCTCGCAGCAGATCCGCCGCATGGCGTCCTTGTCGGCCGGGCTGCAAAAGGCACCGGCCACCCCGGCGTTCTTCGAGCGGTAACGATAAGGCGCGCGGGCGTAGTCGAAAATGTGCAACCGGTCCGGTTCCAGTTCGATCAACGTCGCCAGTTTCAGGGCGAAACTGCTGGGCGTCTGCCAAGCGTGACCGTAGCCCAGGTCAATGTTGATGGAGCGAAAACCAAACGTGCGCGCCGCATCGATCAACGAATGGATCGGAGCCGGATTCTGGTAGCAATCGACCGACAGGTCGCTGTCGACGCCAATGTCGGGGACGCCGATGCTGACATGGGTGAAACCCTGGTCACGGATCAGGCCCATGGTCGACCAATCCGTGTGGTGCAGGTCCACCTCGATACTGTGGTCGCCACCGTCGTATTCACTGAAGTCGAAGCGCTTGCGCAGGTCACTCATCAACGTCTGCAGATGAGCGATCACCGGTGTGCCACCGGTCAGGCAAAACTGCTCGACGCGCCGCCCTGCGCCCAAGTGGCAACCGACCAACCCCAGCTCATACATCAGACGTTGCAGATAACCCTCGATCTCGCCGCACCGGCAGTCACTGGCCAGGGGCGAACACGACGCCAGCCGCAAGCGCGAAGGCAGGTGCACCGCCAGGGACAAGGGCCGTCGTTTCTGACGGCTGCTGCGCAACCCTCGAAGCAGGTCGAGCGAACCGATGCCTGTGTGGAATCTACGTGTACCGACCGGACAATCGAAATCAGCCACCACAGACGCGAGGCCCGAAGGTCGCTCACCGAGGGTATGGAACGGGTCGAACATGACAATCTCCGAGTGGCAGTGCGGGAGCAGTTTGCGGGGTAACCCGCCGGGGCACCTTGACCTGTATCAAGCGCCTTGGAACCACGCGCCAGCGCTTACCAGGTGACGTAGAACATGGCCTTGGCCAGCAGCACGATCGCGACCATGTGCAAGAAGACGCTGGTATGGATGATGTGCACGTAGCGGGCGTTCATGCGCCCACTCCTGAACAACCACATGGCCCAGAGGAAATGGCCCAGCACACTGCCCGCCAACAGGATCTTGAGCCCCAGCAGCAAACCGAAGGATGACTGCAACGGCGACGAGAGCACCGGCCAATAGCGCAGCCAGACCATGCCAATGCCCGCGCCGAACAGCACCAGCAGCACCCACGGCATCAACTGCCGGGCGCGTTGGCTGATGCCTTGCTCCAGCAGCACCATGACCTTGATGGGCAGTTGTTTGCGGATGCTCTCCAGGAACAGGACTTCGAAGAAAACCGTGCCGATGAAAACCAGCGCGGCAAACAGGTGCAAGGTCAGAAACAGCGGATAAATCATGGGGTTCCTCGGTCGCCCTCTTCAGCGGGGCGATGGTTTATTCGAGGTTATCCCGCAGCCCTGGAAACGAGCTTGATGCCAATCAAGGAAGCCGCATGTCCGCCACACCAACGGCCCCACAGTAGGCGGCGTCGGGCTTCAGAAAGCGTCAACGAAACGTTACTCCTGCCCATTCCGACACAACCGCTGATCAGTTAGTCCGGCTTTTTGACACTTTCCCCGATATGCGGTCACAACTTTTGCGCTCCGCTGGGTCATAACACGAAGGTCGTCGATGGAATGTTGACGTCTACCTAGGTTTAAGCCTGATACGGAGATAAGCTCATGATTTTCAACGTACAAAATTTTGGCGCCAAAGGAGATGGCATCACCGACGACACGGCAGCCATCCAAAGTGCGATTGATGCGGCGGCAGCGGCCGGCGGTGGGCAGGTGTACATGCCGACCGGTACCTACATCGTTTCGGGGGGTGAGGAACCTTCCGATGGCTGCCTGATGCTCAAGAGCAATGTCTACCTGTACGGCGACGGCATGGGCGAGACCACGGTCAAGCTGGTCGACGGCTCCGACACCAAGATCACCGGTATCATCCGCTCGGCCTACGGCGAGGAAACCCACGACTTCGGCGTCAGCAACCTCACCATCGACGGCAACCGCGACAGCACCACCGGCAAGGTCGACGGCTGGTTCAACGGCTACATTCCAGGCGAAGAAGGCTACGACTCCAACGTCACCCTCGACAGCGTCGAGATCAAGGATTGCTCCGGGTACGGTTTCGACCCCCACGAGCAAACCGTCAACATGGTCATCAAGAACAGCGTGTCCCACGGCAACGGCCTGGACGGCTTCGTCGCCGACTTCCTCAGCGACAGCACCTTCGAAAACAACGTCGCCTACGACAACGACCGCCACGGTTTCAACGTCGTCACCAGCACCCACGATTTCACCATGACCAATAACGTCGCCTACGACAACGGCGGCAATGGCATCGTGATCCAGCGCGGCAGCGAGGACATCCCCTCGCCCAACAACATCACCATCACCGGCGGCGAGGTGTATGGCAATGGCGCCGAAGGGGTGCTGATCAAGCTCTCCAGCGAAGTGACCGTCACCGGCGTCGACATCCACGATAACAGCAGCGCCGGGATTCGCATCTACGGCAGCAACCACGTCGAAATCATCGACAACACCCTCAACAACAATTCCCTGGGCGGCGCCGTACCGGAAATCATCATCCAGTCCTACGACGACACCCTGGGCGTGTCCGGCAAGTACTTCAACGGCAGTGATAACCTCATCCAGGGCAACATCATCAGCGGCAGCGACCTGTCGACCTACGGTGTTGCAGAGCGCAATGAAGACGGCACCGACCGCAACGCCATCATCGCCAACACCATCAGCCACACCAGCAAGGGCGCCACGCTGGTCTATGGCGACGGCAGCTACGTCAGCGCCACGGTGCCGATGACCACCGTGCAAGGTACCGCGGGCAACGACACACTGCTCGGCAGCGCCGCCAGCGAGATTTTCTATGGCGGCGCGGGCAACGATACGATCAATGGCGCGGCCGGTGGCGACATCCTGGTCGGTGGCGCCGGCATCGACAAACTCACCGGCGGCACCGGCGCCGATACGTTCCGGTTCGTCGCCCAGTCGGACAGCTACCGCAACGCGACCACCAGTTTCGATGACACCATCACCGACTTCGACGTCACCCAGGACAAGATTGACCTTGCCGGCCTCGGTTTCACCGGCCTGGGCAATGGCCGTGGCGGCACCCTGCAGGTCAGCTACAGCGCCAGCAGCGACCGTACCTACATCAAGGACTACGACGCCGATGCCAGCGGTAATCGCTTCGAGTTGATTCTCTCGGGCAACCTGAGCAGCACCCTGACGGCCAGCAACTTCATCTTCAACCGGGTGATCACCGGCACCAGCGGCAGCGACTCGCTGTTGGGTAGCGATGCGGCCGATACCCTGCTCGGCCTGGCAGGCAATGACAGCCTCAGCGGTGGTGCGGGCGACGACAAGCTCGACGGCGGTGCTGGCATGGACACCCTCACCGGTGGCGCCGGGGCGGACACCTTCGTGTTCTCTAACCGCCTGGACAGCTACCGCAACTACAACACCGGTGGCGCCAACCTCGGCGACCTGATTACCGACTTCAACGTCAGCGCCGACAAGATCGACCTCTCGGCCATGGGTTTCACTGGCCTGGGGGACGGCAAGAACAACACCGTGTACCTGGTGCTCAACAGTGCCGGCACCAAGACCTACATCAAGTCCCTGGAGGCCGACGCCAATGGCAACCGCTTCGAAGTGGCGTTGGATGGCAATTACCTCAACACCTTGACCAGCGCCAACTTCGTCTTCGCCACCACCTCGCCGACCAACCAGGCGCCGGTACTGGCGACGCCGCTGTTGGACCAGAACGCGACCGAAAATACCCCGTTCAGTTACGTGGTGCCGGCCACCAGTTTCACCGATCCGGACAACGACAGCCTGAGCTACACCGCCAAACTCGCCAATGGCAACGCCCTGCCCAGCTGGCTGGTCTTCGATGCCGCCACCCGCACCTTCAGTGGCACGCCGCCCGACACCGCGTCGGGCACCTACGCCATCCAGGTCACAGCAAGCGACGGCAGCAACGCCACCGTCAGCGACAGCTTTACCCTCGCCGTGCAGGACGTTCCCACCACCATTGTGATCAATGGCACGCCGAACAACGACACGCTGACCGGCACCACGGCCAATGAACAGCTGTTCGGTGGCGCGGGCAACGACACCCTCAATGGCGGCGCCGGCAACGACATCCTGGTCGGCGGCACCGGGGTCGACAAACTCACCGGTGGCACCGGCGCCGATGTGTTCCGCTACACCTCGAAACTCGATAGCTACCGCACCAGTTCCACCAGCGCCAGTGACCAGATCCTCGACTTCGAGCTGACGGCGGACAAGATCGATGTCTCGGCGCTTGGCTATATCGGCCTGGGCAACGGGCTCAACGGCACCCTGCAGGTCACTTACAGCTCGTCGACCAACCGCACCTACCTCAAGGACCTCACGGTCGACGCCAACGGCAACCGGTTCGAGATCTCGATGGCGGGCAACTTCGTCAGCAGCCTGACGGCCAGTCACTTCGTCTTCGCCGACCAGACCAACCCCACCAACGTGGCCCCGGTCGTGGCCACCCCACTCCTGGACCAGAACGCCAGTGAAAGCACGCCTTTCAAATACACGGTGGCGAGCAACAGCTTCACCGACGCCAACCAGGATGTGCTGACCTATACCGCGACCCTCGCCAATGGCACTGCCCTACCCACCTGGCTGAGCTTCAACGCCACCAGCCTGACCTTCAGCGGCACGCCAACCAGCACCGCTGCAGGCAACTACGACATACTGGTCAAGGCCACCGACCCCTCGGGCGCCTCGGTCAGCGACAACTTCAGCCTGGTGGTGGCCGATGCGCCCGCCAACACCATTACCGGCACCAACAACGCCGAAACCCTCAACGGCACGACGGGTGCGGACCTGATCCTCGGCCTCGGCGGCAACGATACGATCAAGGCCGGCACCGGCGCGGATATCGTCGACGGCGGTGCCGGACGCGACTCGTTGTACGGTGGCGATGGCGCCGACACGTTCCGCTACAGCAACCTGTCCGATAGCTACCGCGACTACGACACCGGGGGTGTCACAGCCACCGACACGATTTATGACTTTACCGTTGGCGTCGACAAAATCGACGTTTCAGGGCTGGGCTTTCTCGGCCTCGGCGATGGCAGCAACGGCACGCTGTACATGACCCTGAACACGGCGGGCGACAAAACCTACATCAAGTCCGCCGAAGCCGACGCCGATGGCAATCGCTTCGAGATCGCCCTTAACGGCAACTACCTCAACACCCTCACCGCCAACGACTTCGTCTTCGGCGAGCGCGCCCAGCAGGACATTCTCTACCTGCCCACCCTCGGCCAATCCAATGCGCGCCTGCTGCGCATGACCGAGGACGATGACCAATCCGGCACCTCGATGCTGGTCAATGACTTGAACCGCTACACCACCTATGACGTGCGCAGCCAGTTCACCGATGCCGATGGCAACGGTATCGACATCGCGGTCGGCGGCAGCACGGTCAACGGCCTGTCCACGCTCAGCCCCGAGGAACTCCAACTGTGCTGGTGGCTGACAGACACCAACCAACCCGGGCCGGCACTGTTGCGGGCGGTGACGTTGCTGCGCGACCAGCGCACCGAACTGCAGTCGATCGACAACGTCACCATGGGCATCATCTGGGGCCAGGGCGAGGAAGCCGCCCAGGAAATCGCCCGCGCCACGGACAAGGCCGCGGCAGCAGCGGCCTATAAGGCCGCGACCCTGAAGGTGTTCGACTATTTGCATGCCCAATTTGGCAACTTCAGCGTCTATCTGATGGAAACCGGTCACTACGAAGAGGATGCGGCCCGGGCCCGGGGTTATTCGGAAGAAAAAATCGCGTCCATCGTCGAGGGCGTCGGTTATGTCCGCGCCGCCCAGGAGGCCATGGCCGCCGAGCGCGCCGACGTCAAGCTGGCGGTGGACTACACCGACCTGCCCTTGCGCTACGAAGTCGACCCGCTGGTGTATCCCGATGACGTCTGGCACCTGCACGAGGAGTCAGCGGAAATCGTCGGTCAACGCCTGGCGGACTACATTGCCGATGACCTGGGCTTCCAGGGCAACCCCAACGACAACAACAGCGTGCAGGACATTTTCGACAACGCCCAGAACCAGGGCGGGATGATCTCCGGCACCGACCAGGACGACACCCTGGTGGGCAGTTCGGGCAACGATACGATCGATGGCGACCTGGGCGCCGACACCATGACCGGCGGCGATGGCAACGACATCTACGTGGTCGACAACGCGTTAGACAGTGTGGTGGAAACCAACACCTCGACGGCGCAGATCGATACGGTGCAGGCCTCGGTCAGTTGGACGCTGGGGGCCAATCTCGAGAACCTGGTGCTCACCGGTGTATCGGACATCGACGGCACCGGCAATGAACGGCGCAACTTCATCACCGGCAATGCCGCCAACAACGTGCTCGACGGCGCCGCAGGGAACGACAGCATGAGCGGTGGTGACGGCAACGACAGTTACGTTGTCGACAATGCCGACGACAGCGTGATCGAGACCAACAGCAATACCGTGACTGGCGGGATCGACAGCGTGCACAGCAGCCTCGCGGCCTATACCTTGGGCAACAACGTCGAGAACCTGTATGTCGATAGCACCGGCGCCGCCAATGGCACCGGCAACGCGCTGGACAATACGCTGTTCGCCGGCACCGGCAACAATGTGCTGGATGGACGCGATGGCATTGACACGGCCAGCTTCGAGCGCGCCCTGTCTGGCGTGACCGTCAACCTCTCGACGTCGGCGCAACAGAACACCGTGGGGTCCGGGCTCGACACCTTGAAGTTCATCGAGAACCTGAAAGGAAGCGCCTACGCCGACACACTGTCGGGGAACAGCGCGGCAAACGTCCTCGATGGAGGGGCCGGCAACGATACGCTGGTGGGTGGTTCGGGCGATGACCGGTTGATCGGCGGCGCAGGCACCGACAACCTCACCGGTGGCACTGGTGCGGACACCTACGCATTTGGTGCGCTGTCGGACATGGGCGTCGGGGCCTTGCGCGACGTGATCAGCGGTTTCAAGAGTACGGAGTTCGACAAGTTGGACCTCACCGGCCTGGACGCCAACCCGCTGACCGCCACGGTCGATGCCTTCACGTTCATCGGCAGCAACGCCTTCGACGCCACCAACGCCACCGGCCAGCTGCGCTTCGTCGATGGCATCCTCTTCGGCAGCACCAACGCCGACGCCACCCCCGAGTTCGAATTCGAACTGGTGGGCGTCAAGGAGCTGCACGCCAGCGACTTCACCGCCTGATTGCCCCTGAGCAGGCTTGTCCGCAATAGCTGCGGCACATTCAGCATGGATGCTGACTGACCCACCGCTATCGCGAGCAAGCTCCCCCCAGGACGGCGTGTTGTGCCAGAAAAGTTGAAGTTCATGGGCGGCTTTTGTGGCGAGGGAGCTTGCTCCCGCTCGGCTGCGCAGCAGTCGTGAACCGGTGGACTCGGTCTGCCTGATACCACTCATTGTCTGGGTTTGGGGCCGCTTCGCAGCCCAGCGGGAGCAAGCTCCCTCGCCACAGGGATAAGTTGCGAACTTGAACCCTGGCTTGTCTAGAACAAGCTTTGCACCTGCTCCAGCACCGCGCGGTTCATCTGGCCGGTGTGGGTGTGCAGGCTTACATAGCTTTGCAGCATGTCGAGCTTGGTATTGAGCAGGTCCCGACGTGCCTGGAACAGTCGCTGCTGCGCGTCAAGAATATCCACCGTGGAGCGCACGCCGCCCTGGAAGCCTTTTTCCGTCGAGGTCAGTGCTCGCTGATTGGACTCCACCGCCCGTTGCATCGCCTTACTCTTGGCAAACCCGGCTACGACGCCCAGGTAATCGGCCTCGATATCCTCGGCCAGTTGTTGGCGTTGCACGTCGTAGTCGGACTGGGCGCCGGCCAGTTGCGCTTCGGCCTTGGCCACCGACGCCCGTACCGCCCCGCCGCGATACAACGGAATATCCAACTGCACCCCCACGTAGTAGGTGTCCTGGCGCGGGTCGAGTTCCTGGTATTGACGGGTTTCCCGCCGGGTCAACTGAGTGGTCAGCGACAAGGTTGGATAATGCCCGGCACGCTGGCTGTCGGCCTGGGCCTCGGCCACTTTCACCGCGGCCAGCCGAGCGGCCAGTTCGGGGCTGGCTTCACGGGCAATCGCCGTCCAGTACGGTAAGTCCTGCTCAGGCGGGATCGGACTGCCGGCGGCCAGTTCTTCGCGCATCGGCAGGATGTCATCGATGGGCACGCTGGCCCGCCCGGACAAGGCCCGCAACGCCGCCACGCGACGCGCCTGGGCTTCAGCCTCCTGGGCATGCACCAGGTCGAGCCGCGCCTGGGCTTCGTCGATATCGGTGATCGCGCCTTGGCCGCCCTCGTACAGTTTTTTGCTCTGGATGACCAAGCCTTGGATGGCCGCCTTTTGCTGCTGGATCAGCTTGATCTCGTTCTCGGCCCGGGCAACGTCGAAATACCCCTTTGCCACCCGGTCATACAAGGTCTGATCGGCCACGTCGAACACCTGGATACCCAGTTGCCCCCGCGCCTTGCCTTCCTGGTACGCAGCCCAGCGGGCCTTATCGTAGAGCGGCTGTTGCGCCGCCAGGGTGACGTTGTTGGCCTGGTAATCGTTGCTGTTGACGTAAGTGCTGTCGTCACCGCCGTCGGTCCGCCCGCCGTAGCCGTAGCGCGAGGTCAGCGACACTTGCGGGTAAAGGCCGCCACGCCCGATGTCCTCTTCATGCCGCGAAGCTTCAAAAGCGTGAGCCGCCGATTGCACGGTCGGATCATTGAGGCGCGAGGCATCGTAGGCGGCGGTGAGGCTCAGGCCTCCCTCGGCAGCCCACAGCGGATCGATCAACGCCCAACCGGTATACAGGCCCAGCAACACACGGCAACGGTAGCGGCGACGGTCGACCATGCTCATTCCTCCTTGAAGGCTGCAAGCAAGCGTTCACGCAAAGGCTTCATCAGGTAATTCATCAAGGTGCGCTCGCCCGTCACCACCGTGACGTCGGCGAGCATGCCCGGGCGCACCAGCAGACCGGCGCGCTGCAACTCAACCACGGTGTCGGCGGGAATCTCGACCTTGGCGGAAAAGTACGGTTGGTGTGTCTGCTCATCGATCAACTGGTCCGCCGACACCGTCGTCACCGTGCCGGTGACCGTCGGCGTATCCACCCGTTGCAGCGCGGTGAAATGCACATGCACCGGCAGGCCCGGGCGCAGTTTGTTGGCCATCAGCGGCTCGAAACGCGCGGTGATCGCCATCGGTGCATCCAGCGGCACCACCTGCATCAGCGTCTGGCCGGCCTGCGCAACGCCGCCGACGGTATGAATGCTCACATCCATGACTTGCCCGGCCACCGGCGCACGGATCGCACCGTTGTCGACTTCAAACTGCAAGGCACGAATCTGATCGGCATAACCAGCGGCCTCGGCCGAGACTTCGCTGAGCTGGGTTTCGGCATCACGGCGAAACTCCTGCTGCGCCTGCAGGGCCTTGAGTCGGCTTTCATTGATCGCCTGCCGGGTCCTGCCGACATCACCCACACCGGAGGCGATCTGTCCCGCCAACTGGGCCGCGTTGCGCTCGGCCTCGAAGAGTTTGTTGCGCGGAACGTAGCCTTCGCGGGCCAAATCGCGCAGGCCTTCAAGCTCCTGCTGCTGGAAACGCATCTGCGCGTCGTAGTTGCGCTTGACGCCTTCGTAGCCAAGCAATTGCTGCTGCAAGGCCGCGGCTTCGTGCTCGATGATCTGCAAGCGGCTGCCCAGCTCCGCACGGCGGGTGATGAACAACTGGCTCTGCAAGGCCATGGCCGCCTTGACTCGCGGTTCGTCGGCGTGGGCCAGCAGTTCCGCGGGCCATTGGATCTCGGCGCTGCCCAGGCGCTCGGCAATCAAGCGCGCCTCGATGCTGCGATCATTGAGCAGCTTGCCCAGGGTTACGTCCAATTGCGACTGCGCTTGCACCGTGTTGAGTTGCACGAGCAATTGCCCCTGGGTGACGCGGTCGCCGTCGCTGACCAGCAGTTTTTCCACGACTCCGCCGACCAGCGACTGCACGGCCTTGCGCTCCCCCGCCACCACCACGGTGCCACTGCCTACCACCCCTTGGTCGAGCGGCGCCAGGCAGGCCCAGAGCAGGAAACCACCCAGCGTCAGGACCAGGAATCCCACGCCATAACGCGCCGCGCTCCCGGCGTCGGTGCTGGCACTGGGCAGCGTCGTGGTGCTGCGCACACTCAGCCCCTGCTCGCTGTACGCTTGTGCCCCTGGAGTCAGATCACGCATCGCCGCCCGCCTCCCTGACCGCGGCCGGTCTCGGCCCCGGCATCAATGCCTTGAGCACCCGGTCCCGAGGGCCGAACGCTTGTTGAGTACCGTCCTTGAGCACCAGGATGTGATCGACCACCGCCAGTACATTGGGACGGTGGGTAATCAACACCACGGTACTGCCGGCCGCCTTGAGCGCACTGATGGCCTGCACCAGCGCCAATTCTCCGGCTTCATCGAGGTTGGAGTTGGGCTCATCGAGCACGATCAGCGATGGCCGCCCATAGAGCGCGCGAGCCAGGCCCAGGCGTTGCTTTTGCCCACCGGACAAGCCAAGCCCACCCGGGCCCAACGGCGTGTCGTAGCCCTTGGGGAACCTTAGGATCATTTCGTGGATGCCGGCATGACGCCCGGCGGCGATGATCTTGTCGGCGTCCTGCTCACCGAAGCGGGCAATGTTGTCGGCGACCGTGCCATCGAACAGCTCGATGTCCTGTGGCAGGTATCCAAGGTACGGGCCCAAGGCATCGTGGGACCACTGGCTGATCTCGGCATCGTCCAGGCGCACCGACCCGCCCATGGCCGGCCAGACCCCGACCAAGGCCCGCGCCAGTGTCGATTTACCACTGGCGCTGGGCCCGACCACCGCCAGCACATCGCCTTTGGCGAGGCTGAAATTGATCCCGCGCAGGATCGGCTGCGAAGCACCTGGCGGACCGACATACAACTGTTCCAGGCGCACCGCGCCGCTGGGCGGTGGCAACGGCATGCGCAGGCGCTCGCGAGGGTGCTGGGCCAGCAATTGGCTCAGGCGCTGGTAGCTCTGGCGTCCGGAATTGAATTGCTTCCACGAGCCAATGGCGATTTCCACGGGTGCCAAGGCCCGTCCCAGCAACAGCGACATCGCAATCATCATGCCCGCCGACAGTTGGCCTTCAAGCACCAGCAAAGCGCCCAACCCCAACGCCAGGGACTGCCCGGAGATCCGCACGAAACGAGTCGTCGAGGTAATACGTGCACTGCGGTCGCTGGCATGGGCCTGGGCGGCAATGATCCGTTGCTGCAACAGGCTCCAGCGCTGACGCAGCGGCCCGAGCATGCCCAGGGCCTGGATAACTTCGGCATTGTGCAGCGTGCTGTTCACATAGATCGACGACTGCACCCCCAGTCGATTGGCCTCCCCCAGGCGTGTTCGCGTCGCCAGTTCTCCCCACAGCGCCAAGCCGATCAGCACCAAGGCCAACACCAATGTCAGCACACCGAACCAGGGGTGAAAGATGAACGCCACCAGCAGGAAGATCGGCAGCCAGGGTGCATCGAGCAAGGCGATCAGGCCCTGCCCGGTAATCAACTGGCGCAGCGTTGCCAGGTCGGTGAGCACCTGCGCCGGGTTGGCGTTGTGCTCGCGCAGGCTGCGAGCGAAGGCGGCGTCGAAAATCCGCTCGCCCAAGGCTTCATCCAGCCCCGCGCTCATGCGAATCATCACCTCGCCACGGACCCACTCGATGAGGGCGCTGAACATGAACAGTCCCAGGGCCATCAAGGTCAGCATGAACAAGGTGGTTTCGTTGCGGCTGGTCAGGACCCGGTCGTAGACCTGCATCATGTAGAGCGACGGCACCAGCACCAGCAGATTGATCACGCCACTGAACAATGCCAGCGCCCAGAACACCCGGCGGTAGCTCAATAAGGCAGCATCAATGTCATGACGCGGATCGAGTAGAAACCCCATGGGAAATCGCCTGCAAGAGAAATGGTCGGTCCAGGACGCAATCCATCGCAAGGCCTTTTTTCCCGAGCGTGATCGAGAAAAAACTAATCCAGCTGGCGTGCTGTTATCAGGGGCGATCCTCATCCCTACAGGCGCCAATTACTGACAACGCAGCCGTGGGTTAGTGCCGGTTTGCAGGGGTGTGCTTGCAAGTGGGTGACAAGCGGACGGGCCGCGTTTCAAGGCGGAGCTTATTGCCTCCCGAATGGGCCCGAAATGAGGTTTTGTTGACGCCAGTAACGTGGCGTCAACCGGGTAAAAACAGCTTGGCTAGCCGAGGGAAACGACCCGTTCAGGCTGGGGCGAATGCCGCGACGTCACCAACCCGATAAAGGAAATGACCAATGCCAGGCCCAAGGTGGTACTGACCTCGCTGCGATGCTCGGGCGTGACCATCATGACCGCCAGCGCCGCCGAGATGAACACGATGACCAACCATGTCAGCCAGGGGAACAGCCACATGCGAAAAGGCAGCTCGATATTCTGCCGTTGCAACATCCGGCGCATGCGCAGTTGCGAGATGGCGATCACCAGATACACCAGCAAGGCGATGGCGCCGGAGCTGGCGAGCAGGAACTGGAACAGGCCGGCGGGCATGAAGTAACTGAACAAGGTGATGCCCGCACCCAGTACGGTACTGGCAATCACCGCGGACCGTGGCACACCAGCCGAAGACGTCACCTTCAAGGCCTTTGGCGCATCGCCGCGACGCCCCAGGGAGTACAACATCCGCGAGGCGATGTAGATCGAGGAGTTCATGCAACTGGCCACGGCGATCAGCACCACCACATCCACCAGGAATTTGGCGTGGGGAATGTTCATCAGTTCCAGGGCCCGCTGGTAGGAACCCACTGAAGCCAGGAGCGGATCGTTCCAGGGGACCACGGAAATGACCACGAAGATCGACAGCAGGTAGAACACACCGATGCGCCAGATCACCGAACGGGTGGCCTTGGCAATGTTCTGCGCAGGGTTATCGGATTCGGCAGCGGCGATGGTCACCGCCTCCGTACCGATGAAGCTGAACATGATGGTAATGAACGCGCCCACCACCGCCGACAGGCCGTTGGGGGCGAACCCGCCATGTTCCTCCATCAACCGACTCAGGCCGCTGGCTTCACGCTCGGGAATCCACCCCATCAGCACCGCGAAACCCAGGGAGATGAAGCCGATGATCGCCACGACCTTGGCCATGGCGAACCAGAACTCGAACTCGCCGTATTTGGACACGCTGAACAGATTCGTCACGGCCAGCAGAACGATGGAGACCGAGGCAAACAACCACGCGTCGATGGCGGGAAACCACTGGTTCAGCACATGACCGGCGGCCAACGCTTCGATGGGAATCACCAGCACCCAGAACCACCAGTAGAGCCAACCGATGGTAAAGCCTGCCCAGCGTCCGATGGCCTGGTCAGCATAGGTGGAGAAGGAGCCGGTATCCGGATTGGCAACCGCCATCTCGCCCAGCATGCGCATGACCAAGACCACCAACAGCCCGGAGAACAGATAGGCCAGCATGACGGCCGGGCCAGCGGCGGCAATGGCATGCCCCGATCCCACGAACAGACCCGCACCGATGATTCCGGCAATGGACAGCATGGTGACGTGACGAGGCTTGAAGCCCTGTGCCAGATGGCCGTTCGAGTCCTTGAAGCTGGGGCTGGTCATTTTTTTATTCTCTTGTGATCGAACATTGAGACGCGCACAGGGACAGTCGGTGTTGCTGGTTTCCCGCCCCTCCTGGAAGCGGCAGCGTTTGGTTGTGTTGATCCACCCTGGGCGAACGTGCGCACTTGCGGTGAAAAGTCGCGCCACGTTACCTGCCTTCCCTCCCGAGTTAGTTACCTGAACGCGCCATCTCTGTGCCTGATTTCGCCAAGTGGGACATGGCGTTTTGCCCATTGTGGCGAGGGGATTTATCCCCGCTGGGCTGCGTAGCAGCCCCCGAAAATGCCGTTGACTTGACACCGAGCCGAACGTTTTTAGGGCTGCTGCGCAGCCCAGCGGGGATAAATCCCCTCGCCACAAAAACTCCCGATCAGCACTCCACCGAAAACCCTGAAATAAATGCTTTAAACATTTTATTCAGTTAAGTATTTTTGCATGAGTTCGGAAGGCAAGTCAGTCACAAACCCCTGTGGAAGCACCGGCCTTCTATTCTCTTCTCTCCAACAAGGACCTCCCGTGAGCGGACTGCGTGAACGTCAAAAAGCCGAACGCCGCCAAGCCATCAGCAAGGCAGCGGTCGAACTGTTCGAGCGCCAGGGTTTCCAGAACACCACCATCGAACAGATCGCCAGCCAGGCCGGCGTATCGGCGCCCACCGTGTTCAAGTACTTCGGCAACAAGCAGGAAATCATCCTGGAGATCCTGCACGACGCCGACCAGCGCGCGCTCAGCGACACCCGTAGCCAGATGCCTGACATCGAAGACCCGGTCGAAGCGTTGTGTTATCTGGAGCGACTGTTGACCGGTTATGCGCTGGAAGTCATGCACCCGAGCTTGTGGCGTGAATTGCTGCCGCTGATTCTGTTTGGCGGCGACAACGGGCTGCCCGAGGGTTATCGCGCCATGAACGATGCGCTCAGGGCCGAAATCAGTGGGCTGATCAGGGAATTGCAACAGGCCGGCAAATTACGCGCCGACCTGGACGTGGACCTCGCCGCGTTCCTGTTGAACGACTATTCGCACTTGCAGCTGTTCAGGTTGGTCAACCAGGAACAACCGGATATCGAAGCCCATTCCACGCAGGTCCGGCGTATCACTGAGCTGCTGTTCCAGGGCATGCGCGCCTGAGCACATCCACCGATAAGCGCCCGGCGCCGCGACGCCGGGCCAGCCTGATCAGCGATTGGTCTTGATGGCGGTCCAGGTGCGCGTGCGGATCCGCTCCACGGCAGCCGGCACGGGCTCTAGCATGAACAGGGTCTTGCGAGCTTCATCCGGTATATACATGGCCGGGTTGCTACGGATCTCGGCGTCCACCAATGCCGTGGCGTCCTTGTTCGGGTTGGGGTAACCAATCTTGTTGCTGATCCGGGCAATCACATCCGGGCGCAGGATGTAGTTGATGAAGGCGTAGGCCTCTGCGGTATGAGGGGCGTTGGTGGGCACCATCATTACGTCCGCCCACATCGGCGCACCTTCCTTGGGTAAGGCCATCGCCACCTTGACACCCTTGCCGGCGGCATCGGCCAGTCGCGTGGCCAGGGCCACGCCGCCAGACCAGCCCACCCCGACGCAGATCTCACCGTTGGCCAGGTCCATGCCATAGCGTGACGAGTTGAAATAGGTGATGTACGGGCGAACCGTGTGCATCGCCGCCTGGGCCTGCGGGTAGTCTTCGCGCTTCTGGCTGTTGGGATCCAGGCCTTTGTAATGCAAGGCGATGGGTACGATCTCGTTCGCCGCATCAAGGAAGCCGACACCGCAACTGGCCAACTTGGCCATATTCTCTTCCTTGAAGATGATGTCCCAGGTATTCATCTGCACGTCAGCCCCGAGCACCTGCCGGACCTTGTCGACGTTATAGCCGATCAGGGTCGTGCCCCAGAGATACGGCGCCGCGTAACGGTTGCCTTCGTCACCGATGGCTTCCAGGGTTTTCATGAACTCGGGGTCCAGATGCTGCCAGTTCGGCAATTGGCTGCGGTCCAGGGGTTGGACCGCGCCCGCGGCAATCAGGTGGCTGACGTTGGAACTGCTCGGGTAGACCACGTCATATCCGGAGTTGCCGGTCAGGAGTTTGGACTCCAAGGTCTCGACGCTGTCGAAAACGTCGTAGATGGGACGGATGCCGGTTTCCTCCTCGAAACTCTTGAGGATTTCAGGCGGCAGGTACTCGATCCAATTGTAGATCCGCACCGTCCGCTCTTCGGCCAGGCTTGCGCCACTGACCAACATCGAAACGACAGCGCCCAGCAAGGTGTTGCGCAAAAGCATATTCATTATCAAACACTCCAGCGCGGCCGCGAAGGCTCGCGGCACTTAATAGCGGTAGGTGAAGTAGAGTTCCAGCGCGCTGAATTTCCGGTCGTCGCCGAAGACTTGTCTGGCCGCTGCCATGGGCTTGACCCAGTTATAGGACAGCGAGGTAGACAACGACTTCGAAGGCGCCCAATCCAGGAAGACTACACTTTCGTCGGCAAACCGTTTGTCGCTGACGGCGGTGCCCATGTAGTTTTTTTCGTCCAGCCAGAACTGGTAGTGGATCGCACCGAGCGTAAGGGTTTCGTTGAGGTGGGTCTTGAGTGAGAACTGCTGGACGTTTTCGTTGCTGTTGAATAGCAGGTAGTTGCCGACGACATCACCGATCAGCCAGGTGCTCCAATCGACGAAGCCCTTGCTCAACGGGTCCCAGGCTTTCTGTCGGTTGTCCGTGAGGTTGTCGTCGCCGGAAAAGCTCGCGTAGCGGTAGCCGATCACCGGGGTCAACGGCAGCGTGCTGAAGGTGTAATCCGCCTGACCGTACCAGGCCTTGGCATCGTAATCCACGCCTTCGCCGCTGCCTCGTTCCAGGGCATATTCGGCATTGAGGGTCAGGTCCGGGATAGCCGGGAGCCGGGCGTTCAAGGCCCTGACGTTGTACACCAGCATGCCATCGCGACGGCGCGGCAACGTGCTGCCCTTGGGCCCCATGGCCTTGACCTTCAACGCGGTGGCGCCCAGCGTCACCTGGTCGTCGAGGTTGTAGTCCAGGTTCACGCCGCTCATGCGGAAATCACCCAGGTCGCTGTCGGTCCCCAGGCTGAAGCCCTGGACCTTCAACGCGCCATGGTCCCAGGCGACCACTGCCGAATCCTTGAAGGCGGTGCGTGGGGCGAGCCAGTAGGCGCCGTCGTTCAACTGGTCGAGGTTGCCATCCATCACGATGAAACCGTTGCCGATCATGTAGTTCTGGCGACCGCCCGTGACCGTCCACTCCCCGGCGTGGAAACCACCGTAGAACTCTTCGGTCGACACCTTGCCGTCGGAACTGCGGGTAAAGCCACCGGCATCGCCATCACCGAAGGTGGTCGCCCCCACCAGGGAGCCGCCAGCCAACAGGGCGAAATCCGGCTGCACGGCATATTCCAACTTGATGCCCGGCTTGACGTAGAACTCCTGCCAGTCGATTTTCGTGCCGCGATTCTTGCCGCTGCGCATGTCCACCACGCCGCCGCCAAAGTTGACGTTGCGGGTAGAAAGGACTGCGCCACCGGCACTGAAGTTGACCTCGCCCTTGAGGTTGCCCTCCTCGAAGGTGTAGCCCGCCCAGGCAACCTGGGCGGTCAAGGGTAACCCGAGCACGAGGAACGTTCGGGACAAACGCATCATGGAAACCATATGGAGCTCCTGTTGATTATTGTTGTTACAGGGCAGTGAATGGCGGCGCAAACCCGCGCCAACACCTGGTGGGCCAGGTGAGCGGAACGCAAAATTGTTGTGTTTATCGGATGCAGTCAGGGCGTCAGGTGCGCCGCGATGGCGCGCAACATGCGCACGCTGTCGCCGTCGAAGGGGCTGACGGCCTCGCCCAGGGACGACTGCTTGACGATCACCACGCCGGACGGTTTGTCGATGAACAGGTATTGGCCATGGATACCACCGGCCATGAGCGCCTGGCTGTGGTCGTTGAAGACATACCATTGACTGCGGTAGGACGCGCCTGGGGTCCAGCTCGAAAAGTCGGGGGATGCAGCGTAGATCGCGGGGTCGGCTCCGGTGGCGATACCGGCGAGCGCCTCGGCCGAGAGCAGTTGTGTCCTACCCTGGCGGCCATCGTTGGCCAGCAGGCGACCGAAGCGCGCCATGTCACGCAAGGTCGCACTGAAACCGGCACCGGCGACGCTGCGGCCCCAGGGATCCGCCAGGAAGTAGCCGTCACGTTCACAGCCCAACTGGCTCCAGATGTCTTGCAGCAACTGATGGCAGGCCTTGCCTGATGCCCGCTCCATGACCCAGGCCAACGCCTCGGTGGTGGCCGTCACGTAGTGGAAAAAGCCGCCGTGACTGCCGCGCTTTCTCAATGACGGCATGTACTGATACAGGGATTCGAACGTCGTGTACTGCGCTGGCGCCGGCTGGAAACCGCAGGCGTAGCCGTATTGGGAACTCTCGGAATCCGGGTCCTCATAGACCTCGCTGTAATCGACGGCCACGGCCATGTCGAACAGCTGGCGCACGGTCGCATCGCCGAACGCGCTGCCCGTCAGTTCCGGTACGTAATGGGCGGCCGTCAGCGTCGGGTCCAACAGGCCTTCGCAGACCAGTTGCTCGCCCAGGGCACCGATCAGCGACTTGGTCACCGAAAACATGATGTGCCGGTCCTGGGGGCACTGGCCATTGAAGTAGCGCTCGAACAGCACGGTGTCGCCCTTGAGGACCAGGAACCCATCGGTCTGGCTGGCGATCAGGTGGTCGATCACGCTGATGCTCAAGCCACACTCGCTGTCGAAGTGCAGCTCATCCAGCGGCTGGAGCGCCTGCTTGAACGCGCTGACCGGTCCGCTACCGGCCCGCACATCGATGGAAGGACGCAAGCGCGCCAGGTTGCGGAAGCCCCACTGGTTGAACGGTGGGCTCATCCAGTTGTGCCAGGTGACGCGGCGGTGGGGTTCGGCGGGAAAGCCTTGCATGAGTGAAGGCGCCAGGCGTGCGTCAAATGGCGATTCGTGAGTCTCGACGTAAAGACTGGCCAGTGAAGGCACGGTGTTCTGATTCATCGGGTTGCCCCTGCAAAATGACTCTGCGTGAAAGCAGATGCAGGGAAATAATTACCCGATGTAATTTTTTAGTCAATAAAACTTTTTATGATCATTTCAATTTATCTCGTTAACGGCGACATGACCCCTAGCGCTGTACTGAATTCTGGGACGAAAGCCTTAAGCAAATAACTAAAGGTTATTTGTTTTATATTTTTTAGATCATTTAGATTAAGCCTTAAGCCCAATGGCTTCGCGGTACTGCCTCAAGAATGTTGGCATCTACCCATCCTCAGTCACGGCAATCTCATTAACGGGCCACCGTCATGCAGCTTCTAACACTTCCCCCCTCTCCCGGCCTGGCCACCTCGATTCGTGCCACGGCCCAGGTCTTCGAAGACCCCACCTCCCGCGCGTTGCTGGCTCACCTGCAACAAGTGGCGCCCAGTGACGCCAGCGTGCTGATCATCGGCCAGACCGGGACCGGCAAGGAACTGGTGGCGCGCCACGTACACAACCTCAGCGCCCGTCGCCACAAGCCGTTCGTGGCGGTCAACTGCGGGGCGTTTTCCGAAACCCTGGTGGAGGCCGAGCTGTTCGGCCATGAAAAAGGCGCCTTTACCGGCGCGTTGACGGCCAAGGCCGGCTGGTTCGAGGAAGCGGATGGCGGCACCTTGTTCCTCGATGAAATCGGTGATTTACCGCTGCCGATCCAGGTCAAGTTGCTGCGGGTATTGCAGGAACGCGAAGTGGTTCGACTGGGGTCGCGCAAGAGCATCAAGATCAATGTGCGCGTGTTGGCGGCCACCAACGTACAGCTGGAAAAAGCCATCAATGCCGGACACTTTCGCGAAGACCTCTATTACCGCCTGAACGTGGTCAGCCTGGTGCTCAAGCCGCTGCGCGAACGCCCCGGTGACATCCTGCCGCTGATCCGCCACTTCATTGCCGAGTACAGCCGCAGGCTCGGTCACGGCGAGGTAACGCTGGATGCCCAGGCACAGCGCAAATTGCTCGACTATTCCTGGCCGGGGAATATCCGCGAGCTGGAAAATGTCATCCACCACACCCTGTTGATTTGCCGTAACAATGTGATCGGCGTGCAGGACCTGCACCTGTCGAACCTCCGTATCGAACGCCGGGACAACCCGCCGGACTCGGCCCCTCAAAGCGCAGAGGCGCTTTTGCAAAAAGCCTTCGAGAAACTGCTCGAGCAAGAGCATGGCGACGTGTATGAAAAGGTCGAGGCCGAGTTGCTACGCACCGCCTACCGATACGCCAATTGCAATCAGGTCCACACCGCCAGCCTGTTGGGCCTGAGCCGCAATGTCACCCGCACGTTGCTGATCAGGATTGGCGAACTGGTGGTCAACAAACGCCGCCCCGCGCTCAGTACGCGGGACGGCCAGGTCATCAACCTTTCAACCTGAGTTCGCCACAAAAGCCAGGTGCGTCCCTTTTTTGTGGCGAGGGGATTTATCCCCGCTGGGCTGCGCAGCGGCCCCAAGACCTGTCCCCGATGTATCAGGCCGACTGCGTTCAACCTGCTTGGGGTCGTTGCGCGCCCAACGGGGATAAATCCCCTCGCCACAGGGTCATGTCAGCGGTGCTCACAGCACTGCTGTTCGCGCGCCCAGGTAGAAATCCTGGAGATCGCTGCGGGCCGCCAGTTGTTCAGCGCTGCCTTCACTGACCACGCGACCGCTTTCCAACACGTAACCGTAGTGGGCGTAGCGCAGGGCGATGTTGATGTTCTGCTCGGCGATCAAGAAGCTCACACCATCACGCTGATTGAGTTGCCGCACGATCTCGAAGATTTCCTCGACGATCTGCGGCGCCAACCCCATCGACGGTTCGTCCAGCAAGACCAGTTGCGGCCTGGCCATCAGCGCACGACCGATCGCGATCATCTGTTGCTCGCCGCCCGAGGTGTAGCCGGCCAGGCTTTTGCGCCGCAGTTTCAGTCGGGGAAAATGGCCGTAAACCGATTCCAGGTCAGCCAGCAACTGGCGCCGTGGCACCTGGCGCGCCAGGGCACCGGCCAGCAGGTTTTCCTCCACGCTCAACTGGGCAAAGCAATGCCGACCTTCCAGCACTTGCACCAGGCCGCTCGCCGCCAAGGTATGAGGCGCGCTGCGGGTCACGTCTCGCCCTTGGTAGACAATCCGCCCCCGCACCACCTCGCCGCGTTCGGCGCGCACCAGGTTGGAGGCCGCCTTCAGTGTGGTGCTTTTACCCGCGCCGTTGGCGCCCAGCAGCACCACGACCTGCCCTTTTCCCACCTCCAGCGACACGCTGCGCACCGCCAGGATGGTCTGTTCGTAGAGCACTTCAATATCGTCGATCTGCAGGATCGGCACGTTCGTCGCCATGCTGTTTCACCTTTTCAGACAGCGACCGGACGCGTGCGCCCGGTTGCCGCGATGCCTCAGGATTCCTTGCTGCAATCACGCGGGGTAAGGCCTTTTTCCCGGGCGTACTGATGCGAAGACGCTTCGATGATCGGTCGCAGCAAGGCACGGTCAGCCTGTACCCAGTCACTGATCAGCTTCCACTGCGTACCGTCCCATTGCTGGAAGCGCACCGCGCCACCGCCTTCATGGTCCGAGCACGACAACTGCAACGGCTGAACCAGGCCCAACGCCCCCAGTTCCTTGAGCCGGGCGTCGTCGAGCTTGAGGTTCTCGAAGCCCCAACGCACCTGCTCACCCATCAGGGATTGCTGACCGAATTTCTGCTGGGCAATGCGCAGTGCTTCTACGTTGAGAATGCCGTTGACCACGCCGAGGTTGTAGTACACGGTGCCGAACCGTTTGGGATCGGCCAAGTCGCCATGGCCGGCGTCGACCACTTGTTTCTTGATGCCCTGCAACACTGGAAAATCGATGCCCGAAGGGTGCGTGGTGATGGCGATGAAGCCCTTGGCCGCGGCACCGGCCGGCGCAGCGTCATCCTCGGAGTTGCTCCAGATATTGCCGATGATGTGGTCGGCCGGGAAACCGACTTTCTGCGCGGTTTTCAGCGCCACCGGGTTCATCACGCCCCAACCGCGCAGGATCACCCAATCAGGTTTTTCCCGACGGATATTCAACCATTGCGATTGTTGCTCGTTGCCCGGGTGCGGCACCTCCAGCAAGGTCAGCGCAAAGCCGTACTTGTCGGCCAAGGTTTGCAGCACCTCATTGGTTTCCTTGCCATAGGGCGAACCGTGATACAGGGTGACGATCTTCAAGCCCTTGAGCTTGTCCAACCCGCCGGCGCGCTGGCCGATGTAATTGATGATCGCCGAGACCTCGGAATAGGGGTTCAGCTGCAACGGGAAAACGTAGGGAAACACGCTGCCATCGGTGGAATCCGTACGCCCATGGTTGATGGTGATCAGCGGCAGTTTGTCGGCCGTCGAACGCTCCAGCGTGGCGTAGGCGATGCCCACCGATAATGGGTTGGTGGCCGCCGCTGGCGCGCCGTTCAAGCCTTTCTTCAGGCGCTCGTAGCACTCCACGCCTTTCTCGACCACGTATTCGGTTTCGCACTCGCTCCAGGTCAGCTTGACGCCATTCACGCCGCCATTGGCGTTGACGTACTTGAGGTAGTCGATGAAACCGCCGAAAAAACCGGTGCCGCCGGCCGCATAAGGGCCGACGCGATAGCTTTGCAGCGGAAAGTATTGTTCGTTGTCCGCCTGGACAGTGAAGGCCGCGGCGGTGAGGCTCAGGGCCAGTGCCAGGCTGCTGGCGAATGATCGTTTGAACATCGGATTTTCCTTGTTATGGAGCCATGGATAAGCCAACAAAATGGAACTGCAAACCCGCGTTGTGCGGTTCGCTCAGTAGCGCAACGGCCACAGCCGAGCGCGCTGGCGAAATCTCTGCCAGAGGCGCGCAAGGCCCTCTGGTTCCTTGATCAGGAACAAAATGATCAGGGCGCCGAATATCATCTTCTGCAGGTTCTCCACCTGGCCGGCGTCCACCAGCCCGCCGGGCAGCAGCGACACCAGGTTCGAGAGCAACACCGGAAACAGCACGATGAAGGCCGCGCCGAGGAAGTTGCCCAGCAGGCTGCCGAGGCCGCCGATAATGATGATGAACAGAATCTGGAACGACCGATTGAGGTCGAACCCGTGGGGCTCCACCGTGCCCAGGTAAGCGAAGGCCCAGAGCGCACCGGCCACCCCGAGGAAAAAACCGCTGATGGCGAACGCCAGCAGCTTGGTTTTTGCCAATGCAATGCCGATGACCGCGGCGGCGGTGTCCATGTCGCGCACCGCCATCCAGTTGCGCCCCAACTCGCTGCGCACCAGGTTCTTGCCCAGCCAGAACAGCGCTACCACCACGCTCAGGGTCAACAGATAGCGGCCGGCCGGCGCGTCGAGGTTTATCCCGAATACGTCCAGGCGCGGCGCGCTGATCACGCCCGAAGCGCTGTTGTTGGAAAACCAACTGAACCGGGTCAGCGCCCAGGTCACGAAGAACTGCGCTGCCAGGGTCGAGACCAGCAGGTAGAAGCCTTTGATGCGCAAACTCGGCAAGCCGAACAGCACCGCCACCAACGCCGCCGTCAATCCGCCCAGGGCGATACTGACCAACAACGGCAAGCCGGCGACCCTTATTTCAAGGTTGTAGGTGGCAAAGGCGCCCACCGCCATGAACGCCGCCGAACCGAGGGACAGTTGCCCGGCATAGCCAGTGAGCAGATTGAGCCCCAACCCGGCCAGGGACAGCACCAGGAACGGAATCAGGATCGCGCTGAACCAGTAGTCATTGCCCAGCCAAGGCACCACGACAAAGGCAAACAGCAGCAACGCGACCAGCCCGTGACGGTCCTGGCGCAGCGCGAAGACCCGGCGGTCCTGGGCATAGCGGGTGTTGAACTGGCCTGCTTCTCGATAAAACATGATGCGCTCCCCTAAACCCGTTCGATGGCCCGTTCGCCAAACAACCCCGCCGGACGCACCAGCAAAAACACCAGCGCCAGCACGTAGGGAAACCAGTTCTCTATGCCGCTGCCGATGAAAGGCCCGAGGTAAACCTCGGCCAGCTTCTCCGAGGCACCGATGATCAAGCCGCCGACAATCGCCCCACTGATGGAGGTAAAGCCGCCGATGATCAGCACCGGCAACGCCTTGAGCACCACCAGCGAGAGCGAGAACTGCACACCCAGGCGCGCGCCCCAGAGCAGGCCGGCGACCAGCCCGACAAACCCCGCCACCGCCCACACCACCACCCAGACCCGCTGCAAACGAATGCCCACGGCCAACGCCGCCAGTGGGTCATCGGCCACCGCCCGCAACGACAATCCGAGCCGGGTCTTGTTGAACAGCCAGGACAGCAGCAGCACCAGGAACGCCGCAGTCACTGCGGCAAAAATGTCGAACTGCGACAACAACATCCCACCCAGCTCCAGCGGTTCGTCACTGATGCCCAGTTCCAGGCCATGCACCTGGGCCCCCCACAGGGCCTGGGCGAAACCTTCGATGACGTAGGACAGCCCGAGGGTGGCCATGAACAGCGTGATCGGCGAACGGTTGACCAAGGGCCGCAGCACCGCCCGCTCCACCGCCACCGCGATCAGCAGCATCGCCGCCAGGCTGATGACGAAGGCCAGCCAGAACGGCACACCGCGCTCCACCAGGCTGACGAAGGTCAGCGCCGAGAACAGCACCATCGCGCCCTGGGCGAAATTGAATACCCCGGAGGCCTTGTAGATCAGCACAAAACCGATGGCCACCAAGGCGTACATCACCCCCGCCAACAACCCGCCAATCAATACTTCAAAGAAAAATTCCATAGCTGTTCCTGTTCTGCGGGCGCAACTTGCCTGCCCTCCCTGGTGGGAAGGCGTCGAATATCCAGTGTCAGTGGCGAGTTCCCAGGTAGGCCGAAATGACCTCAGGGTTCTGCCGTACGTCTTCGGGCGAGCCGTCGCCGATCTTGCGACCGTAATCGAGCACCACCACGTGGTCGCTGATGTCCATGACCACGCCGATATCGTGCTCGATCAACACCACGGTGGTGCCCAGTTCACGATTGATGTCGACGATAAAGCGGCTCATCTGCTGCTTCTCGTCGGCGTTCATCCCGGCCATGGGCTCGTCCAGCAGCAACAGCCGGGGCTCCGCCGCCAGCGCGCGGGCCAGCTCCACCCGTTTCTGCAAGCCGTAGGGCAGCGTGCCCACCAGGACGTCGCGCCAAGGCTGCAAATGCAGGAACGCGATGACACGCTCGGCCGCTTCGCGCTGACGATCATCCTCGGCCCGGGCGCGACCGATGCGCAGTGCCTGTTCGATCCAGGTACTGCGGCGCTTGAGGTTGCGTCCGGTGAGCACGTTGTCGAGCACGCTCATGCCCTTGAACAGCGCGATGTTCTGAAATGTCCGGGCGATGCCGCGAACCGCCACGTCGTGGGGGCGCATCCGGCGCCGCTCCTGTCGATCAAAACGGATGTGCCCGTCCTGGGCCTGGTACACGCCGCTGATGACGTTCAGCAGCGAACTCTTGCCGGCGCCGTTGGGGCCGATCAAGGCGCAGATCTCACCGGCGGCGACGCGAAAGCTGATGTCCGTGACCGCTTTGACGCCTTTGAATGACAGCGAAATATGGTCCAGCTCCAGCAAATGCGTGATGGCCGTCTGGGTCATGGGGCGTCTCCTTTCAGGCCAGTTGCGACTGGAGACCCGTCCAGTCATCGGTGGCGTGTTGCACCAGGTTCGGCGCCGCTTGCCAGTGGGCCCCGTCGTCCCACTGGCGAATCTTGATACCCAATGCCTGGAAAAATGCCTGGGTTTCGGGCCGCAAGGCGTCGCCCACCAGCAGCGGCGAGCGGGTGCGGGAAAAACCCAGCACGTCGCGCAATGGCCGGCGAACCAGCCAGTGCCCCAGATGCCGTTGCAACAGCCCCGGCTGCGCAGCCAACGCCCAGTCCACCAGCCCGCGCGCCCCACTGCCCGGCGCCGGCAAACGTTCCAGCGCATAGCGGTGCAAACGTTCGTAGGTTTCCCGCGTCCCGGCCACCAGCGTCGGGCCCAGCTCGCGACGGTCGCGATCACGGGTCGCCAGGTTCTCAGGGAAGTTCAGGCGAAAACCGGCCATCAACCAAGGCGCCAGCAGATAGCGAGCCTGCCCGCCCGAGGCGAACGCCCGTGCGGCCAATGCCTCTTCCTGCCGTCCCAGGCCTTCGCGCGTCACCAACCGCTGGCCCTCCTGCAGCAGCTCGGCGTGGCTGACGCGTTGCTCCTCCATCGCCCGTCCACTTCCGCGATAAAAAACAAAGGCCGTCTGCACCACTTGCCCTTGCGGGGCCAGGTCAACGATTGGCCGCTCGGCAGCCAACGCCGCGTAATCCAGCGCTTGCGCAAATGGCAGCGAATCCGACAGACCACGCTTGTCGAGGTAGACCCACACCCCCACGGCCACCTGCGCCGCATGCAGACGCAGCATTTCTTCCACGCCTTCGACCAGGACGAAATCCGGCTGCAGCGTGCTGAGCAATTGCACCTGTTCGGCCGCCGTCTCCAACGGGTCGAACAGACTCGCCACGCCGCCCAGCCATTGCGCGGCCAAGGCGGCAAGCAGTGCCTGCGGCCTGGGTCGACTGATGATCGTCAGGGTTGCGCCCGCCGCAAAACCGCGGGCTTGCAGGGCACTGGCGAAACGGCGCACCTCATCGGCCGCGTGCGCCCAGCTCTGCTCCTGCCAGACACCCAGGTGCTTGTGGCGCAGCGCGACGTCCGTGCCATGCTCCAGCGCCTGGCGCCGCAACCACTGGGGCAAGCTGGCCGGGACCGTGTTGGGGGTATCGGTGAACGTGCCCATGCTGCCTCCCGCGCCTAAGCGACCGCCGCCGTTTTGGCTGCCACTTTGCGTTGCTCCAGCTCACGCACCAGCGGCAGCACCTTACGGCCGAAATACTCGACTTCTTCCTGGAAGTGCAGGAAACCGGCGAGCACCAGATCCACACCCACCGCCTTGAGCGCGACGATGCGTTCGGCGATCTGCTGCGGCGTGCCGATCAGGTTGGTCTTGAAGCCATCGTTGTATTGCACCAGGTCCTCGAAGCTGGACTTGGCCCAGTTGCCCTCGCCTTCCGGACTGGACTTGCCGGCCTGCTTCGCCGCATCGCCAAAGGCATTGACGGCCTCGGGATCGGCCTGGTCGATGATCTGGGCGAGGACCGCACGCGCCTCTTCTTCGGTGTCACGGGCAATGACAAAGGCGTTAACGCCGACCTTGACCTTGTGGTTGTTGGCCGCGGCTTTCGCCTGGAGGTCATCGATCTGCGCCTTGACGCCTTCCACGGTATTGCCGTTGGTGAAGTACCAGTCCGATACCCGGGCGGCCATGTCCCGCGCCGCACGTGAGCTGCCGCCCTGGAAGATCTCCGGGTGCTGCTGCAGTGGTTTTGGCTTGAGGGTGTAGTCGTGGAAGCGGTAGAAATCACCGCGCAAGGTGAAGTTGTCGGTGGTCCAGATGCCCTTGAGCGCAGTGATGAATTCTTCGGAACGGCGATAGCGCTCATCGTGCTCCAGCCACGGCTCGCCAATGGCGGTGAACTCGCCCTTGAACCAGCCCGACACGATGTTGACCGCCACCCGGCCGCCGGTCAGGTGGTCGATGGTTGCGATCTGCTTGGCCAACACCGACGGCGTCCACGGCCCCGGCAGCACCGCGGCGATGACTTTCAGGCGCGTGGTGGCGGCCAGCAAGGCATGACTGAACGCCACGGACTCATGTTGGTATTCGGCGCCGTAACCGGCGGTAAAGCGCACTTGCGACAGGGCGTAGTCGAAGCCGGCCGCTTCAGCGATCTGGGCCAGCTTGCGGTTGTAGTCGATGCCCCAGTCGGTGCGTTGCTCGATTTTGCTGACCACCAGCCCGCCACTGACGTTGGGCACCCAGTAGGCAAATTTGATCGTGTCCTGGCTCATTGCATGTACTCCACGGCTCGTTTTGAAAGGAAAAATGGATCAGGCAGCACTGGCGTCGCGTCGAACGCTCGGAACCAGGCTCAACAACGCCGACTCGACGGCGCGCTCGATACGCTCCAGCACCTGTGCACTGCAGATCCGGTATTGGCTGAAATCGGTTTCGCTGGCATAGACCCCCACTGGCAGGCTGAGGGCCTGGAAGAAGCCGAACAGGGGCCGCAACTGGTGATCGATCATCAAGGCATGGCGATCCGAGCCGCCTGTCGCGGCCAACAGCACCGGTACGTTCTTGAGGGCTTCGTGATGAACGAAATCGAACAGGTGCTTGAACAGGCCGGTGTATGAAGCTCGGTACACCGGGCTGGCGGCAATCAGCAGATCGGCCGATTCAATGGCGTGCAGGTCCTCCTGCACGGCAGCCGGCAACGCCTCGCGACGCAACACCCCGGCAAACTGTGGACCGACCTTGGCCAATTCGATCAAGCGCACCTCGATCGGCAGTTGCTGCCCCAGCCGGTCCACCAACGCCTGGACCAGTGCCAAGGTGCGTGACGGGTGCTGCACGCTGCCTGACACCGCCACCACTTTGAATTGCTTGCTCATCGCTTACCCCATGCCTGGAGACGCCACCTCAGCGTCCGCACAAGGTGTAGAGCAGCAACCATGCCACCTGAATATTCATTTAATAATCAATAAGTTACATGACACATCCAATCACTGCGCTGTCGCCTGACGGTCAAGCTGTTGGTCCACTGTTGCCTGGCCAACACCTGGCCTGTCGATGCCCGCCGCGGCAACTGTTGCCCGGCACACAGTTGCGCAACAGATTGTCCGTGGCCAGGACAGCTCTTTCGCTGATAAGCGCCGTATGGGCCCCGCATTTACGGGCGTTGGGCCTCGGGCATGGACTGTGCAATGGCCTTTGGCACCGGCAGATTTTTCCCCTGCCCGCCTACTCGCCATCAAGAAGGAAGATCAACATGACCGCACAGCAACAACACCTGCCGCCGACCCTTTCCACGGGCACCGACTATGAGCCCCTGGCCGAACGCTTCCGGCCGATCTTTGCGCGCATCCAGGCCGGCGCCCTGGAGCGTGAGCAGACGCGCAGCCTGCCCTTTGAACAGGTGAAATGGTTGAAGGAAGCCGGCTTTGGCGCCGTCCGCGTACCGGTCGAATATGGCGGCGCCGGGGCTTCGTTGCCGCAACTGCTGCAATTGCTGATCGAACTGGCTGAAGCCGATTCCAACCTGCCCCAGGCTTTGCGCGGACACTTCGCATTCGTCGAAGACCGTCTCAACGCCCACGCCAGCGGCCCACAAGACATCTGGTTCAAGCGTTTCGTCGAGGGTGAACTGGTGGGCAATGCCTGGACGGAAGTCGGCGCGGTGAAGATCGGCGAAGTCGGCACCCGGGTTTCCCGCCAGGGTGATCAGTGGGTCGTCAATGGCACCAAGTACTACAGCACCGGCAGTATCTTCGCCGACTGGATCGACGTGTATGCCCAACGCGACGACAACGGCACCGACGTGATTGCCGCCGTCCGCGTACACCAGCCGGGCGTCAAGCAAAGCGATGACTGGGACGGTTTTGGCCAACGCACCACCGGCAGCGGCACGTCGCTGTTCGAGAATGCGTTGGTCGAGGCAGAAAACCTCATCGACTTCTCTACCCGCTTCAAATACCAGACCGCGTTTTATCAACTGGTGTTGCTGGCCGTGCTGACCGGCGCCGGTCGCGCTGCGGTTCATGACATCACCGAGCAAGTGCGCAAACGCACGCGGGTCTTCAGCACCGGCAATGCCAGCGAAGTGAGCCAGGACGTGCAAGTGCAGCAAGTGATCGGCAGGGCATCGGCCCAGGTCTATGCCGCCGAAGCCACCACCCTGCGCGCCGCGAGCGCCTCCCAACGTGCCTACGAGAGCCGCTTCAGCCAGGACGCCGAAACCGAGCACACCGCCAACATCGCCGCCGAACTGGAGTCGGCCCAGGCCCAGGTGGTGATTTCCGACCTGGTGTTGCGTGCCACCAGCGACCTGTTCAATGCCCTCGGTGCTTCGGCCACCAGCACCAGCAAGACCCTCGACCGCCACTGGCGTAACGCCCGCACCGCTGCCTCGCATAATCCATTGATCTACAAGGAGCGCATCATTGGTGATTGGGAAATCAACGGTACGGAACCGCCGTATGTCTGGCAGATTGGCGGAGGGTCGAAGCAGCTTTGAGTAGCACATCCGAGAAGGACTGGCTCAGCGCTTGCGGGCGCTGGCTAGAAATATCCAGCGAAGAATGGCTGGAGGGCAAAGCGGCGAATGCTCATCTGTCGATGGGATAGGGTGCTGAAGCCGCTAAAGTCAAAAGGCCTTGAAAGGGATGGCTGTAAGAGCGGAACCATAAGCAGCCATTACCTCAGAAACGGATATACACACCAACCAATCCCCAAAAAAAACGATGAACGATCGGCCCCAACGCAAACACATGAGATCAAGCACAGAAAGGATCAACTAGCTGACGACCTGAACACACCGCATAATCCATCTACCCCCATCCACCCGAAGGGTCGCTGAAGATGACAGTCATCCATAAGGCCGCTCAGATAGGATACTCAGCAGAAGCCAGCACCTATACCCAAGGGCGCCCAGACTACCCAAGCGAAATACAGGCATGGCTCAGCAGCGCACTGGAAATCAGCCCAGGATCGACAGTCGTTGAGTTAGGAGCCGGTACCGGTAAATTTACTCGCCTGCTGGATTCAATGGCGATCAATGCCATCGCCATCGAACCGGTCGAGGCGATGCGAATCGAGTTTGCCAAGCACCTGCCGGACACCAGGATTCTGGAGGGAACGGCCGAATCCATTCCCCTCGAGGCAGGGACGGCGCAGGCGCTCGTATGCGCCCAGGCCTTCCACTGGTTCGCGAATGAAACCGCGCTCCAGGAAATTCACCGAGTACTCAAACCGGGCGGCCGGCTCGGCTTGATCTGGAACGTGCGTGATGAGTCCGTGGACTGGGTGGCCGACATCACTAAAATCATCACCCCCTTCGAAGGCGATACCCCACGCTTTCATACTGGAAACTGGCGACATCCCTTCAACGGACGTTACTTCTCGCAGCCCGAACTGACCTGTTTCAGTTACACCCACGCAGGCAGCCCCGAGACGGTCATCCTGGATCGCTTTCTGTCCGTGAGTTTTATTGCAGCACTGCCTGACGCAGAGAAGAAACGGGTAGCGGATCAACTACTGGCCTTGATTCAGACCCATCCGGCTCTGCGCGGACGCAAGCACATTGAGTTCCCTTATCAGACCCACGCTTATTCATGTCGCCGCCTGGATTGAATCACGACGCCATGAACCCAGCAGGAACTCGTACCTGACGCCCTCAAAATGCTGGCATCATGCCTTTTTCCGTGCACTCATGGAGTGACTGTGACGAATCTAAGTGCCGCCCCTGAGTTTGCAACCGCCGCCACTTTACCGCCCTACCGCTTCTTTCCCCGGATCGGGATGTTTGTACTTGCGACCCTGATAGTCTTTCTGGCTGCAGTGCCCGAAGTCCTTTTCATACCCGCAGACATGCAGGCCTACCTGACGTTCACCACCACCTCAGGTATCACCGCGCTCGCTCTCCTCGCCCTCTTCGCCCTGCAGTACCGCTCCGATGCGCGCACGCAATGGCGCGGTCATTACATAGGCAAACTCCTGCAGTGGGGCGCGCTTGGCATCGTGGGCTCCTACCTGTTTTTCGGGGTCGCCATATTCGTGCTGGGGCTGCCGCGAGAAGTGTTCATGGCCCAACTCCTGGACGGGCTCAACAATTGGCAGGCCACGATCAAGATCGCCTCGCTGATCGTGTTGCCACCCATCGCTGAAGAGCTATTTTTCCGCCATTACATGCTCCGGCTGTTCCCCTATGAGAACAGCCGTACCTGGACATGGATCGCGATCATCGTCACGTCAGCCATCTTCGCCGGCATGCACATCCAATACGGGAACTGGATAACCGTCGTGCTGATCTTCTCCTGTGGGGGTGTATTCGCCATTGCAAGAGTGGTCAGCGGTGGCTTGCTGGTGCCAGTGCTCCTGCATTCGCTGGCCGAAATGGTTGCGCTGAGCACTGACAAGTCTTTCTCGCTGATGGGGCTTTACGGTTGAATCAGGCAAAGGCGCAAACGTCAGCACCTCAAACAAGGGCAACCATGACCTCTCACGCAGCGTGCCTCGGACTGTCTGCCTTGACGCTCGCCTTCCTGAGTGGGCCCGTCCAGGCCTCGACGTGGCAGATCTGCCACCTGGAGCTACGTATCGTCGAGGTCTTGAAACAACCCTACCCGCAGCTTCAGGCGCAGATCGTGAAAGTCAGGCCGAAGTCCGCCTCGGTGGAGTGCCCAGCGCAAGGCTCATCGCTCACCTTCACCCCGGAAACCCCGGACTACCAAGCCACGCTCCCCCGCCGGCAATGGCCCGGCAAAGGACAGTCGGTACGGGTGGACTACCGCTACCTGGATGGCATCTGTAAAGGTGACGGCAACTCGTATGCGTGTCGTATCAAACACTACCCGGTGGTGGGTCGATAATCAGGCGGCTGGAGACACTGGCATTTAGCTGATGGCCTCAATGCGGCTCAAGCCAACAGCTCCGTGATCCAGCGAGCCTGCCGGGCGATGTCCTGCAGCTTCTCTTGCGGCACGGTTTGCCGTGCCTTGGCGAAACTGGTGAGGGTCTTTTGTTTCTGGCGCAGCAGGCGTTGCCACTTGGCCAGGAAAACCGGGGTTCGCGCTTGCATCTGCAGCGGGCCGAAGTACAGCTCCTCGGCGGTGTACGTCACTGGCCCGGCGCGCTCGGCGACGATGATCTCGTAGTAGAAGCGGTTTTCCCGCAGCACTTCCTCGCAAAGGATGCGGTAGTCGTTTTCCATCAGCCACTGGCGCAGCGGTTGTTCGCCGCCGTTGGGTTGTAGAATCAGCCGCTCCTGACCGCTCAACCGCGCTTTGCCGCTGTCCAGGATGTCGCGGATCGTCTCACCGCCCATGCCGCAGAGGCTGATCGCCGTGATCCCGTCTTCCGGCTCGATTGCCGCCAGGCCATTGGCCAGGCGCACGCTGATCCGCCGTTCCAGGCCATTCTCGACCACGGTGCGTTCGGCGGCGCGCAACGGCGTCAACGCCACCTCGCCGGCCACCGCCATCGCAATCACACCACGGCGCAGCAAGGCCACCGGCAGGTAAGCGTGATCCGAGCCGATATCGGCCAAGTGCGCACCTGCCGGCATATGCGCCGCCACGCGCTCCAGGCGCATGGACAATGTCTGTTCGTTCAACTGCAGTTCCCTGGGTTAATCGTAGAACGGCTCGACCGCCGTCCGACTGCCGACAAAGAAGCTGTCCGCGACCAACCGCAGTGGCTGCAGGTCCATGTCGCTGGTCTTGTCGTTGATCAGTTGCTGAAAATGCCGATACACCGCAGCGTACTCGCCCTCCTCGGAGACGGCCTGGCGCACGCCGTCGATGCTCAACAGCGCACCGCCGTTGTCCAGGCGCAGGACACCTTCGGCGCAGCGAATCTCGATGCTCCAGAGCTCGTCATGGCCATGGTCGAAATCGAACTCCGCCCGGATATCGAGGTGGCGCGCATCGGCCATCTTGATGCTGGCGGCAATCGGCGACTGGCAGTTGTCCGGCACACGCAACTCGGCGGCCTCCACGAACAATGGCAGCGCCAACAGATGGGTCGCAATCGACAACGCGTTGATGCCGGGATCGAAGACCCCCAGGCCGCCGGGCTGCCAGATCCACGCCTGGCCGGGGTGCCACTTGCGCACGTCTTCCTTCCAGTCGATCTGCACGCTGTGCAAGGTGCGACTGGCCAGCCAGTCACGGGCGGCAGCGATGCCCGGGGCGTAACGCGAATGCCAGGCGAACAGGCCGCTGACGCCTTGCTCGCGAACCTGCTCCACCAAGGCCATGGCTTCACCCAGCGTGGCGCACGGTGGCTTTTCCACCAGGACGTGTTTACCGGCCGCCAGCGCCTGTTGCACCAGGGCGAATCGACCTTGTGGCGGTGTGCAAAACGCAATCGCATCGACCTGCGGACCGTTTTCGAGCAACTCGCCCAGGGATCGGAAGTTCTCCACCCCGGCGCAGGGCTGCCCTTGCGTGGCGACCGCCACCAGTTGGAACGCGGGGTTGGCGTGGATGGCTGGAACGTGTTGATCCTGGGCAATCTTGCCGTAGCCCACCAGGCCGAGACGAATCGGTTGCATCGATGACTCCTGTTTTTTTGTATTTGTGATCGGGCAGCAAACTAGACGCAAATCGCCTGGCGGACAATGGGGGCCGTACAGTATCTACCCGATTGCCCTGCACTGCGCCGCTAAGGCATCAACTACGCAGTTGCTCACGGACACTCGTCACGACGTTGGTCACCCGGCCGTAGAAGGGCTCCAGCCGCTCACGTGGCGCATCGTGCTCCACCACCAGGGCGGCGACCTCCTCACAAGAAACCACCTGATAATGAGCAACGCTGGACAGCTTTTCGTTGGTCACCGCTGTAATCACTTGCCCACTTGCCGCCACCACTGCGCGCTTGAACTCTGCGTCCTCCAGGCCGAATGCCGTGACCCCATTGTCTGGATCGATGGCGCAGGCCCCCAGAAAACACACGTCATAACTGAACTGGCGCAATTGCTCCACCGCCGTCAGCCCGATCACACCACCGGCGATTGGGTTCAAGCGCCCACCCAGAAGGATGACTTCGGCACGGGGCAGTTTCATCAACTGCACCGCAATCAACGGAGAATTGGTGGAGAGGGTCAACTGAAGGCTCGGATCGATGGCACCTGCAATCGCCAGGTTCGTCGACCCGGCATCGATGAACACGTGCTGGCCCGCGCGCAGCAAAGCAGCGGCCGCTTGGCCGAGGCTGCCCTTGCGTGCCGGGTCTTTACGCACGCGAACATCCAGCGACCCTTCGGCAGCCGGCACAAGTATCGCGCCGCCATAAACGCGCTTGCATAACCCCGCCGCTGCCAATACCCCCAGGTCACGCCGGATCGAGTGTTCGGACACATTGAATTCGCTGGCCAGGTCAGCCGCGATCACCCGGCCATACCGGGCGAGACGCTGGCTGATCAATTGCTGGCGTTCGCCGGGGAACGCTTCATGGGGAGAAGTCATGGGATACAACCTGCATAAACGAGCACTAATGATCATCAACGAGCAGATAGTGCCGGTTATGCAGCGAAGCGTCAAACCCGCTCATTCCAGCGGGCGCCTGCACAATCAATTGCTCAAGCGCTCTGTGGGACATTCGTGCCCATGCCCAATGGCAGGAAGGGTCGAATTTCCTCGATTTCCTCGGCGCTGAGGCGCAGCTGCGCGCCGGCAATCAGCCCATCGACCTGCCCGCGGCAACGGGCTCCGACGATGGCACCGGTCACCACCGGCTTGCGCAGCACCCAGGCGATGGCGACTGCCGCCGCACTGACCCCGTGCCGTTCGCCGATACCGGCCAAGACCTCGACCAGCGCCAGGTTCGCGCTCAAGCGAGGCTCCTGGAAGTCCGCGCTTCGCGCCTTGCGCCAATCGTCGTCGGGCAATTGGGCGATACGTTCGCGCGTCATGCTGCCGGAAAGCAGCCCCGATTGGAGAGTGGAATAGGCCAAGACACCCATTTCCGCCTGCTCGCAAAATGGCAGGACGTCTTCCTCGATGTCCCGCATCAAGGCGGAATATGGCGGCTGAAGTGAAACGATCTCGGTCACCGCCCGGGCCCGCTTGAGCTGCGCGACATCGAAATTGGAGACGCCAATAGCGCGAATTTTCCCCTGTTCACGGGCGGTGGCCAACGCCGAAAGCGCCCTCTCGAGCCCTTCGCTGCTGCCGTCGGCAGGAAAGGCCGGCCAGTGGATCTGATAAAGGTCGATGGTTTCGACTTGCAGTCGGCGCAAGCTTGCCTCGACCTCGGCGAGCAACGATCGAGGTGCCAACGAATGTGAGATTGCCTTGGTGACCGGGTCCCAGATCAAGCTGCCCTTGGTGAACACCAATGGGCGCTGCGAAGCCGGCAGCCTCCGCAACAGCTGCCCGACCAACTGCTCGGCATGGCCCAAACCATAAACCGCCGCCGTATCGACCCAGTTCACCCCGCATTCAACGGCATACTCAAGAGCACCGAGGCTGTCCTCGTCGTCCTGCGCACCCCAGCTGTATTCCCAGCCGGTGCCAGCAATGGCCCAGGTTCCCAGGCCAATGGGTGAAATCAGGAAGTCCGATGATCCAAGACGATTCTTTTGCATAGCGAGTTCTCCACAGATGATGTGGGCAGTATCCGTGAGGGATCTCATGACGATAAGATGGGTAATCGTATTTGAACTACTGAACCGTATTCATGAATCAGCACCCCGATCTTTCCGAGCTGGATGCCTTTGCCGCCGTCGCGCGCCATCGCAGCTTTCGCAAGGCCGCCGACGAGCGTGGCGTTTCGGCCTCGGCATTGAGCCACGCCATGCGAGCCCTGGAAGCACGTCTGGGTGTCAGGCTGCTCAACCGCACCACGCGCAGCGTTACCCCGACCGAGGCCGGCCACCAGCTATTGGCAACGCTGGCCCCTACCCTGCAGCAGGTCGCCGAAGCCTTGACCCAATTGACCTCGCTGCAAGACGTGCCTGCGGGCAAGCTTCGCCTCAACGTGGCGCGTCCGGCGGCACGCGCGGTATTTGCAAAAGTGCTCGCGCCGTTTGTGGCCAGGTATCCTCGCATTCAACTGGACCTGGTCACTGATGACGGCTTGACCGATATCGTCAACGGTGGCTTTGACGCCGGCGTGCGCTTTGGCGAAAGCCTGGCCGGCGACATGATCGCCGTCCCTGTCGGCCCCCCACAATCGTTCGTGACCGTAGCCGCGCCAAACTACCTGGCCACGAAGGGGATCGCCCAGGCTCCACGGGACTTGCTTGACCATGCCTGCATCGCCCGGCGTTTTCCCAGCGGCAAACTCTACGCTTGGGAGTATCAGGCAGAGGGGCAACCGATCCGGTTGTCCGTCACCGGCCCGCTCATTCTTGAAGACGATGCGCTGATGATCCAGGCAGCCAAAGATGGCGCCGGAATTGCCTACGTCTACGAGGAGCTGGCGCGCGACGACCTTCGCAATGGGCATCTCACGGAACTGCTCGCGCAATGGAAAGCGCCGCCAAGCCGGTTTTTTCTCTATTACCCCAGCCGACGCCATGTGCCACCGGCCCTGAAAGCGCTCATCGAGTTCATCCGGGCGGACGATTGGCTAACCTGAAACCGGCAGGCAAAAATGGCCAGTTGGGGCCAGCCCATCGTTGACCTACTCAACGAGGATCAGAGCGCTTTTTGATGGGTTCGTCATGTTCCCGACTCCCGATCGAAAGGCTTGGGTTGATTGATCGCTGCGGCTAAGCGGCAGCGATCAGCGCGCCTTGTTGGCGCAGATGCGTTTGGAATCGATCAGCATAGTCTTCGACAACGGCATCCCTTACGCTGGAGCGCGCCTCAAGCGCTTCACGCCAAGCCGAAATGCGCGGAAGGCCGTCGAAAATCTGGTGTGCGACAGTTGCGTCGATACTCTCGAAGTAACGGAAAAGCGGAGCATAAACCGCATCAACCATTCCAAAGGCCGAGCCATCGAAGAACGGCCCCACGCCTATTTCTGACTCCAGTTTGCCGAGCCGTTCGCGAAATGCGGTGCGCTTGGCATCTGCGGTCGCAGAGTCACGAGCGTGGAGAAACTGCCAGGCTTCAGCTTGCGTCTGCGACGCGAACTCGATCCACGCCCGATTCCGTGCGCGAGCTAACGCATCAATCGGGTACATCGGCGCGCCGCCTTGGGTTTCGTCGAGGTACTCGCAGATGACCATGCTTTCGAATAGGATCGCGTCTTGCGCATTGTCCTGGCGCACCTTGAGCACCGGGACCTTGCCGGTTGGCGAAATTGCCAGGAACCAGTCTGGCTTGGCTGATAGATCGACATTTATCCGATCGAATTGGATGCCCTTTTCAAGAAGCACAATCGCGGCGCGCTGTACGAATGGGCATAGTGGGTGGCTTATTAACGTAAGAGCGTTCATTGCTTTTAGTGGCTCTGAAGGGTTTATCAAGCGAAAACAGCGGCAGAGGTTTCCCCGCGTACCGCTGTTTGCACAGTCTGGATTGGACTCGTTCGTCGCTAAGTGCTGAGGCGGGCGTTCAGTATCTGATTAACTCAGCCCAGGCGATGTTGCACTCGCGCAATTCTTGAGCTGCGCCCTTAGCCATTCAGCAGGCGGCCGCCGTCAAGGACGATTTCAGAGCCGACCGTCCAGCGCGACTCGTCGGATGCCAGATACAGCACGGCCTTGGCCACCTCGTCGGAGGTACCGAAGCGCCCAAGCGGAATGGTTGCCGCGATCTCTTTGTTAAGTTGCTCGCGATAGGCTTCCGGAATACCGAGCTTGTCGTAAAGCGGCGTCTCGACGGGGCCAGGGCTCACTGCGTTGACACGGATGCCACGGCCCAGCAATTCGGTCGAGAGCGTCTTCGACATGTTCAGCAATGCGGCCTTCGTTGCGGCATACACGGACGAGCGATCTGCGCCTGCATGCGCGCTTACGGAAGTGGTCAACACGACGGAAGCAGGATTTGCGAAGACCGGCAACAGCGCCTGCATCAGGAAGTACGGCCCTTTGACGTTGATGTCGAAAGAACGGTCGAACATCTCTTCCGTCCATTGCTCAATGGGCTGCCAGACGGATACGCCGGCATTGAGGAAGGCAACGTCGAGTTGGCCGTAGTGTTCCTTGATGACTTGGGCCAGCTCCTTTTGTGCTGCGACGCTGGCCGAGTCGGCGCGCAGCACCGGCACTTCCGGGCCCAATTCGGCCTGGGCCTTTGCAATCGAATCGGGGTTGACACCCGTTACGATCACGCGAGCCCCCTCCGCGAGGAACTGCTTTGCCGTTTCCAGCCCGATGCCACTGGTGCCGCCAGTGATGAGCGTACGTTTACCCTGCAAGCGCGACATTTGAATTCTCCGGTGAATGACCACTGCGGTCGACATGGAGAAATATGCGCTCATGCCTCGTATAGGATAAGACCACCTATTCGCATATGATTCATGCAAATCAGGCATGAATCGAGGTGGAGAAGTGGACCGATTTCTTTTGATGACATGCTTCGCGCGTGCTGTAGAAACTGGGAGCTTTTCGGCGGCAGGGCGCGATCTAGGGTTGGGGCAACCCAATGTAAGCCGCTATGTAGCGGCTCTGGAGGATCATTTGCAGACGCGCTTGCTCCACCGGTCTACGCGCAAGCTATCCTTGACGCCGGAGGGCGAACGCTACTATGCGGACATCCGGCGCATCCTGGATGCGGTGGATGAATCCGAATCGTCCTTCAGGAACAACGTCGAGCCATCGGGACTTTTGCGCGTAGCCTGTCCGACAGCGCTCGCACACGCGTTTGTGCTGCCGCATGTGCCGGCTTTTTTGGAGCGCTACCCTCAATTGAACCTGGATCTGCAACTCAACGATCGATACGTAGACCTGGTCAATGAAGGCACCGAACTCGCCATCCGCATAGGACACCTGGAGGACAGCGCCCTGCGCGCCCGGCCTCTTGGGTGGTACGACCGGGTCTTCGTCGCCAGCAAGGACTACTTGGCCAAACGTGGAGTACCGCAGACCCCGGATGATCTACGCGACCACGATTGCATCATCTACACCTTGCTGTCGTCCGGGGCGACCTGGCGATTCCGGGACGCGGACATTCCGATTAGCGGCAGGCTCAGGGTCAACTCGCCCGACGCTGTGAGTGCGGCGGTCGCCGCAGGCCTGGGCGTGGCGCATGGACCTGCGTGGCTGTTTGAGGGCGGGCTGGACAGCGGGAAATTACAGTTCATTCTCACCAACCATGCGGCTCCCCCTGTCCCCGTGCAGATGGTTTATGTCGCCAATAGACTGCTCCCCACGCGGGCTATCGTGTTCATGGATTTTATGGCTGACGTGTTTTCAAGGATTCCAGCCTTGAACGGCAGCTCCCCCTTGCCGACGCTATAAGACAAAACGTGCCCCCTCATGCTCTTGCCGATCGCCGCGCGGGTGCGCGATGCCGGTCACGGCGGATGCGCTGTCCGGGCCGAAATACCGGGCTGGAGTCATCGTCAAACAAAAAAAGCCCCGCGACCGAGGACGGTGCGGGGCAAGGGAATTGGTTGGTTGCGGCCAACCAAAGGAGCACAGTGAAAAACGTTTACGGCCGGTCAGATGCATTCCTGTGCGGCGCGTTCGAAACTCGAAGGCAGGAGGTTGGAGGCCAGCAAATGTCGCTCGTAGATGAAGACCTTGCCGCCGCTGCCGGCCTTGTAGGCTTCCAGCACGTTGTCCGCCGAGACTTTGCTCGGCACCACGATGCGGTAGCTGCGCTGGGTCTGCGAGACCATCGGGTTCAAGGCACTGCCCTGCAATTTCGGTACGACGCATTCAGCGTATTGGGCCGGCGTCTTGCTGGTCTGCAAGGTCAGGGTCGGATCGTTCGGCGCCGAGGCACAACCGGCCAGCAACAACGGGGAAAACGCCAGGGGAAGCAAAAATAAAGGGCGCATGGGTGGGGTCCTGAAAATAAAAATAATGGGCTGCGTGTTCGATGGCGCTGATTTTCCAATGATTGCCGGCAAAGCAGAACTTGCATTTCGTAATGGTCACTATTACTCCTAGCAATAGTTGCAAGCCGAGAAAGATTGATGAGATATAGCCATGAGAACGTTTGATCTGATTCGCGACGCGGTATTGCCCGACTTCCGTGAGCGGGTGGCTGATTACCTGATCCAGTACGAAAGCGTGCTACTGAGCAGCACCGAACCCGACCCGGAGCTCAGGCGCGCCACGGCCAATCAACTGCGCGGTTATTTGCGCGGGTTGAACACCACTCGGGTACTGGGCATGGCGGATTGGGAGGAGCTGGATCGGCGGGTGGTGAATACATGGCTTTAGCGCCCGGCCAGTGACAGGCCGGACTTCCAGGAATGGGTTCGATTCATTGTGGCGAGGGAGCTTGCTCCCGCTGGGCTGCGCAGCAGTCCTCTTGCGGCCGCGGCCCAACGCAGGCTTGCGCCCGGTCCACCAGCCGTTGCACCCACGCGGCATCCTGATCATTGATCACCCCATAGCGGTTCGGCGGTAGAAAATTCCAGTGATGAGCGGCCTCTTCCAGGCGCTTGAGCTCATCGGCGGACAGCCAGTACGGCGTCTGCACCAATGGCATCGGTGCACCGTCGAAACGTCGGCCCAACTGCAGGTTCGTGCCGGGGGCGAAAGCGATCGCCAGTTGCTGGCGGGGTTGCAGGAGCTTGTTCGGTGCGGGCATTTGCCCTACTCGCCCGTAGCTGAAGTCGCCCGAAAACTGCTCTTTGAGCACCAGCCAATGCCCCGCCGCGGTCTTGGCCAGAATCCATTGCGATGTACCGCTGTCTTGCAGGCACTTCAACTGGCCGTCGGTCCATTGCATGAGGGTGTTGCAGTCCGGGTCATAGTCGTTGGACCACAGGCTGATGCCGGAGACCAGGGTATGGTGTTCGAGTTCGACCAGCCCTTGATCGGGCATCGATTGCCAAAATCGCTTGGTCGGGTCGCGCTTATCGCGCAAGTAGTTATGCAGGACCCAGGCAGCCATGAACAACAAGGTGGCGAGCACAAGCCAGCCAAGGGAATCCCCGATGATTCGGTCAAGGTCGACGCCTGGGGCGGATAACCCTTGATAGACCAGCAGCCCCAGCAGAAACGCGATGCCCGGCAGCACCGGGCCCAGGCACAGAGGCGGCACCAGCACCATGATCCAGCTGAAGCGATGCATGGTCGCACGCTCCCGCGCCCAGGCCAGCTCCTGCTCCAGCATCGGCACCCGCTCCCTTGGGCCGATGCCAGGGTCGGGGGTCTGGAAGCGCATGTACAGGGTGTAGGTGTCATCGCTCATGGATCGGATCATGCCCTTGAAGTCATCATGGTCGAGCAACCCTCCGGGTCGCCCCTTGACGCTGGAACACGCGTATTATCCGGGTAACCAGGCGCCATGTAGACACCCATTCATGTCCATCTCCCAAACTCGCCCCACACCCGCGCCCTTGCTCGAGCCAGGCGAGACAGTGGTCCTGTTCGACGGCGTTTGTAAACTGTGCAATGGCTGGGCGAAATTCCTGATCCGCCATGACCACGCCCGACGCGTGCGGTTGGCCTCCGTACAGTCGCCAGAAGGACAAGCCTTGCTTGCCTGGGCGGGCCTGCCCCTGCATCAATTCGACACCATGGCCGTGGTTCGCGATCAGCATTACTGGGTGCGTTCGGATGCGATTTTTGAAGTCGTAGCCCTATTACCCTGGGCCTGGCGCCTGGTGAAACTGCTGCGTTACGTCCCCCGCAGGCTGCGGGACTGGGCCTACGATCGCATTGCCCTGAATCGATACCAACTATTTGGCAAATACGACGTGTGCCTTTTGCCGAACGCGGATCATGAGCGGCGTTTTTTGAAGATTCCCACGCCTGGGACCTACCCGGCGGAACGGATCGATATTTAGCCCAGCAAATAAACGGGGCCGCTTCGCGCCCCAGCGGGAGCAAGCTCCCTCGCCACAAGAGCGGTTCGGCAGTGGGTCAGTTCATCAGGAGCAGAGCTGTTTTTTTGT
>NZ_FOTH01000032.1:0-66891 GCF_900114515.1 Pseudomonas sp. NFACC46-3 | reverse complement strand
GTTCGCCAATGTCATGGGCTAGCGAGCTTCTGTGGCGAGGGAGCTTGCTCCCGCTCGGCTGCGCAGCAGACGCCACTGTCGCCGGGCTGGAACATCTTCAGTGGTTGGGAAAAACGGAGCGGCTGCGCCACCCAGCGGGAGCAAGCTCCCTCGCCACAAGGGGTGCCAGAGGCCTTAAACGGTCTTGGCCATCCGGCTCGCCATCAACGCCCAGCCCAACAGCGACAGGCACAAAATGATCAGCGGCCATGAGCGCCATTGCAGGTACGGCGTCAGGTCGTGCATCGGCACCACTTCGCCGTACAGGATGCCACGCTCGAATTGCGGGATCTGTGCGGTGATCTGGCCGAACGGGTTGATCAGCCCGGTGACGCCGTTGTTGGTGGCGCGGATCATCCAGCGACCGGCTTCCAGGGCGCGCATCTGGGCCATTTGCAGGTGTTGCAACGGGCCGATCGAGGTGCCGAACCAGGTGTCGTTGCTGATGGTCAGCAACAGGTCGCTGCGCGCTGACAAGCTGGCGGCAAATTCCGGATAGACCACTTCATAGCAGATGAACGGCGCGATCTGGTAACCCTTGGCTTGCAGCAGTGGCTGGTCGGCCGGGCCCCGGGCGAAGTCCGACATGGGCAGGTCGAAGAAGGCGATCAGGCCGCGCAGGATGTCCTGTAGCGGCACGTATTCGCCAAACGGCACGAGCTTTTGCTTCAAGTAAGTACCGTCGCCTTCGCCGGTCACGGTGATGCCGTTGAAATAGCGCTTCTCGTGGCGCACCAGTTGGCGAATCGGCACACCGGTAATCAACGCCGAATGCCGCTCGGCGGCGAAGCTGCCCATCATGTCCAGATAACCCTGGGCAGATTCCTTGAGCACCGGTACTGCGGTTTCCGGCCAGATCAACAGGTCGACGCGCTTGGACGCAAAGCTCATGTCGCGGTACAGCGCCAACTGCGCGTTGAGCTGCTCGGGGTCCCACTTCATGCTTTGTTCGATGTTGCCCTGGATCGCCGCGACGCTCAGCGGGTCGCCCGAAGGACTGGTCCAGGCATGGCCCTTGAGGGCCAGGCCGGTCACCCATGGGCCGATTAGCAGCATCACGCCCGCGGCGATAAAGCCCTTGCGCCCGGTGCGGATCAACCGGGGCGCGTTGTACAGCAGCGCGGCGGTCAAGGCCAGGGTGAAGGAGATCAGCCACATCCCGCCCAGCGGCGCGAGGCCGGCCAGCGGGCCGTTGAGCTGGCTGTAGCCGGAGTACAGCCAGGGGAACCCGGTGAGGAACCAGCCGCGGAAAGCTTCCTGGCCCAACCACAGCGCGGCGAACGCCAGGGCATCGGCCAGCGGCGCCTCGTTGCGGCGCAACCAGCGTGCCCACAGCCAGGCGGGCAGGGCGAAGAACCAGGCGATGGCGGCGATGAACAGCAGCATCAATAACCCGGCGAGCAGCACCGAGGCGCCGCCGAAGTTGTGGATGCTGACGTAGATCCAACTGGTGCCGGCACCAAACAGGCCAAAACCGAAACACCAGCCTCGGCCCAGGGCCTGGCGTGGCGAGAGCTCGCGCAGCCCGGCGTAGAACAAGCCGACCGCCAGCAATGCCAGCGGCCAGAGGTCGAACGGCGCCAAGGCCAGGGTGGTGATCGCACCGGCCGCCATGGCCAGCAGGTTACCGGGCCAGCCGGGGCGGGTTATCCAGCGCATTTTTGTCCTTAGCGGGTCTCGCAGGGGTTATCGGCCAATGGGCGACAGGCGCAGCAAGTGAATCCGACGGCTGTCGGCATTCAGGATGCGGAAGCGCCAGGAGCCGATTTCCGTGGTTTCGTTGCGCTTGGGCAGATGCCCGAACGCACTCATCACCAGGCCGCCGACGGTGTCGAATTCATCGTCGGAGAATTGGCTGTCGAAGAATTCGTTGAAGTTCTCGATCGGCGTCAGGGCCTTGATCAGGAAGTCGCCGCTGGGCAGGGGCTTGATGTAGCTGTCTTCCTCGACGTCGTGCTCGTCCTCGATGTCGCCGACGATCTGCTCGAGGACGTCTTCGATGGTGACCAGGCCGGCCACGCCGCCGTATTCGTCGATGACGATGGCCATGTGATTGTGGTTGGCGCGGAATTCACGCAGCAGCACGTTCAGGCGCTTGGACTCGGGCACGAAGGTGGCCGGGCGCAACAGGTCCTTGATGTTGAAGCTGTCGCCGTTTTCCTGAAGGATCAGCGGCAGCAGGTCCTTGGCCAGCAGCACGCCCATGACGTCGTCATGGCTCTCGCCGACGACCGGATAGCGCGAGTGAGCGGAGTCGACCACGGCGGGCAAAAATTCACGGGGGGTCTGGGTCGCCTTGATGCTGACCATCTGCGAGCGCGGGACCATGATGTCCCGGACTTGCAGGTCAGCGACCTGGATGGCGCCTTCGACGATGGCCAGCGCTTCGCTGTCCAGCAGTTTGTTCTGGTGTGCATCGCGCAGCAGCTCCAGCAGCTCCTGGCGGTTTTTCGGCTCATGGGCAAAAGCCTGGGTGAGCTTGCCCAGCCATGACTTCTGCCCGTTGCTCGATCGATCTTCGCTCATAGCGATTACTCTGAATCCTTTGTCGTTACAGGTTGATGTATCAGTGTTCGTCGCCGGCGTAGGGGTCGGGATGACCCAGCTCTGCAAGCAACGTTCGTTCCAGTGCTTCCATTTCTTCGGCTTCGTCATCTTCTATATGGTCGTAACCCAGTAGATGCAAGCAGCCGTGAATCACCAGATGGGCCCAGTGAGCCTCGGGGGTCTTGTCTTGTTCGGCTGCTTCACGCTCCACCACCGGGACGCAGATCACCAGATCGCCCAGCAGTGGGATGTCGAGCAGTTCGTCGGGTACGTCGGCGGGGAACGACAGCACGTTGGTGGCGTAGTCTTTCTGCCGCCAGGTGTGGTTCAGTTCACGGCCTTCGGGCTCGTCCACCAGGCGGATCGTCAGCTCCGAGTCGGCGCTGCGCTGGCGCAGGGCCAGTTCGCACCATTGGCGGAACTGGGCTTCGCTGGGGGCGGCGTGTTTGCAGGCCACTTGCAGGTCGAGTTCAAGCATTGTGGCGATTGCCTTTGCCTTCAGGCGCATCGTCGGCCTCGCGATGCTCGAAGCGCTCGTAGGCTTCGACAATGCGCTGGACCAACGGATGACGCACCACGTCCTTGGGCATGAAGTGCGTGAAACTGATGCCCGGCACGTCCTTGAGCACCTGGATCACATGGTTCAGCCCGGACTTGGTGCCGCGGGGCAGGTCGACCTGGGTGATGTCCCCGGTGATGACGGCGGTGGAGCCGAAGCCGATGCGGGTCAGGAACATTTTCATCTGCTCGACCGTGGTGTTCTGGCTTTCGTCGAGGATGATGAAGCTGTTGTTCAGGGTCCGACCACGCATGTAGGCCAGCGGCGCGACCTCGATGACCTGGCGCTCGATCAGCTTGGCGACGTATTCGAAGCCGAGCATTTCATACAGCGCGTCATAGAGCGGGCGCAGGTACGGGTCGATTTTCTGGGCCAGGTCGCCGGGCAGGAAGCCGAGTTTTTCACCCGCTTCGACCGCCGGTCGCACCAGCAGGATACGCCGCACCTGTTCACGTTCCAGCGCATCGACGGCGCAGGCCACGGCCAGGTAGGTCTTGCCGGTACCGGCCGGGCCGATGCCGAAGTTGATGTCGTTGCCCAGGATTTCCTTCACGTAGCGCTGCTGATTCAAGCCGCGCGGGCGAATCATGCCTTTTTTCGTGCGCAGGGCCACGGCAGGTTCCGACGGGGCATGGTTGTCGAGTTCTTCGACAGCCGACTCCTGCAGGAACAGGTGGACCGTATCCGGCGACAGCTCGCTCCCCTTGGTTTCCCGATAGAGACGGCGCAGCAGGTTTTCCGCGGAGGTGGTGTGCTTGGGTTCGCCGATCAGTTCGAACTGGTTTCCGCGGTTGCGGATCTCGATGGCCAGGCGCTGTTCGATCAAGCGCAGGTGCTCGTCGAATTGCCCGCACAGATTGGCGAAGCGGCGAGCCTCAAAGGGCTCGAGAATAAAGCGATGTGGTTCGATGGGTGCGTTCAAGGTCGTTTTTAGCCGCCCGGGGGCAATTAAGGTGAAATCAAGGATAACGCCAGTAGGCTGGGTGCGAAAGCTCTTAAACAGGCGAATCTGATTCCAGCGACCGGCGCGGTCTTTTGTGGGAGCGGGCTTGCTCGCGAAAGCGGTCTTTCATCCAGTACAGGTATCGCCTGGTATGCCGCCTTCGCGAGCAAGCCCGCTCCCACAAGGATTCGCGTTGTTACTGGATCAACGAACCGCGCAGGGAGTGCGGTTGCGCGGCGTCGATGTGCACGTCGGCGAACTGGCCGATCAGGGCCGGGGTGTCGCAGCGGAAGTTGACGATGCGGTTGTTTTCGGTACGTCCTTGCAGCTCGCCGGGGTCTTTTTTCGAATAATCGGTCACCAGAATCCGCTGGACGGAGCCGACCATTTGTCGGCTGATCTCGAAACCTTGCTGGTTGAGGCGATGTTGCAAGGCGTTGAGCCGCTCCTTTTTCAGTTCTTCGGGCGTGTCGTCCGCCAGGTCGGCCGCCGGAGTGCCAGGACGCTGGCTGTAGACGAAGGAATAGGAGAAGTCGAAGCCCACGTCTTCGATCAGCTTCATGGTCTGCTGGAAGTCTTTCTCGGTTTCGCCAGGGAAGCCGACGATAAAGTCCGAGCTGATGCAGATCCCCGGCACTGCTGCGCGCAACTTGCGCAGCTTGGATTTGTACTCCAGCGCCGTGTGGTTGCGTTTCATGGCCGCAAGGATCCGGTCGGAGCCCGATTGCACCGGCAGGTGCAGGTGCTTGACCAGTTCGGGGACTTCGGCGTGGGCCTGGATCAGGCTGTCGGAGAACTCCAGCGGATGAGACGTGGTGTAGCGGATGCGGTCGATGCCATCCACCGCTGCCACGACGCGGATCAGTTCGGCGAGATCCGCCAGGCGCCCGTCATGGGTCAGGCCGCGATAGCCGTTGACGTTCTGCCCCAGCAGGGTCACTTCGCGCACGCCGTTTTCCGCCAGGTGGATGATCTCGGCGAGCACGTCGTCGAACGGTCGGCTGACTTCTTCACCGCGGGTGTAGGGCACCACGCAGAACGTGCAGTACTTGCTGCAACCTTCCATCACCGACACGTAGGCACTTGGGCCGTCGATACGCGGTTCGGGCAGGTGGTCGAATTTTTCGATTTCCGGGAACGAAACGTCCACTTGCGGCAGCTTGGTGCTGCGGGCGGCGTCGATCATCTCCGGCAGGCGGTGCAAGGTCTGCGGGCCAAAGACCACGTCCACGTACGGCGCGCGATCACGAATGGCCGCGCCTTCCTGGCTGGCCACGCAACCGCCCACGGCGATGACCATTTCCGGGTTGGCCAACTTCAGTTCGCGCCAGCGGCCGAGCTGGGAATACACCCGGTCCTGGGCGCGTTCGCGAATCGAGCAGGTGTTGAGCAGGATCACGTCCGCGTCTTCGGCGCGGGCGGTGACTTCCAGGGCCTGGTGTTCACCCAGCAGATCGACCATGCGCGAGCTGTCGTACTCGTTCATCTGGCAACCGTGGGTTTCGATGTAAAGCTTCTTGGCCATGGACGGGATCATCACGTGATTCAAAGAACCGCGCATTATAGGGAACAAGTCCCTGGGTTCCTACCGCTGTGCGAGCAGTGGCTATGCTATAGTTCGCGCCCTCATTTTTACCCGCCGATGTGTTTCGCCAGCCATGACCAAACGTGAAGCTCCAATCTACAAGGTGATTTTCCTCAACCAGGGCCAGGTGTTCGAAATGTACGCCAAGCAGATCTATCAAAGTGATCTGTGGGGTTTCCTGGAAGTGGAAGAATTCGTCTTTGGCGAGCGCACGCAAGTGGTCGTCGATCCGAGCGAGGAAAAGCTCAAGGCGCAGTTCGAAGGCGTGGTGCGCAGCTTCGTGCCGATGCATTCGATCGTGCGCATCGACGAAGTCGAACGCCTGGGCACCCCGAAAATCAGCGAAGCCCGCGGCGCGGTCGGCAATGTGATGCCGTTTCCGATGCCGATGCCTGAGAAGTAGCGACAGCCATTCAGGCTTGAGCTGCATGTCCTATATGACATCGGTTTATGGATAAAGGCATTCGGTAATTAGTCGATAGAAGGGTTCATTGCGTAGCACATCGCTCTGATTTTCACTACCTTCACGCTGACTGCGTAGTTCATTTCGGTAGCTGGTGTAATGCCAGTAAGCCGGTCGGACATCTGATTCTGGCTGGTGGCCGGGTCGAATGTCGTGATCGATAAGGGTTGCCTCCAATAGATCCATAAAGCAGCGAATGCGATACAACCCTTCTGCTGTATAGCGAGAGTCTTCAGTGTCAGGTTTTGCATAGCATGTAAATTGAGCGCCTTCGCTGGTGCGATGCCCTGATGCTGACCGTGTGATATCGGTCACCTTCCATTTATCGAACGGACAGTCTTCAGAAAATAGCAAACTGGATAAGGCGTTGAATGCATCCGGAACATCCTGCTTGTGCACACTTAAATGAAATTTATCGCCCTCAAAATTCCCAGAGCATCGAGAAAGTTCGCGTCGCGCATGGATGAACACATCTTCAACGCTATTGGTGATAATGAAATCGTTGTGTTTTTGGAAAAAGCTGCTTTCGCGCATGGCTGAATAGTCCACCGGATGCATAGACTCTTTAAAAACGGGAGAGGGTTCGCTTCGAATCTGTTGCATTAACCCGTCAAAGCTATGTTTGAGGTCCTTTAGGGCAGGCGACGTTTCTGGTTGGACATTCGAAAACTGTATGTTGAGAGGAGTCAAGGATAAGGCGGTTGGACGATGTGCAATGGGCATGGGTCATGCTCTTGTTCAAGACAGGCAGACAATCTAAAGCGCACGACAAAAAAGGGCTTTCATAAAGCGCGCATCCACTTAATTCCTACCTATTTGCTCGCGGAGCCTCGCAGAAAGTATGTCAGGTCTCTTAGGGCAGCGGCGAAAAAGGCGTACGCCCATCGGCGTTCTGCAATTCCATCAGGTATTTGCGAAAGATCTGCCCCAGCACCTGGGTGGCCACTTCCAACTCGTCACGGGGCATTTGCTCGGCGACTTCGTCGGCGGTGTCCAGGGCTTCTTCGGCGCCGTTGACCGCGGCCATCTTCAGGACGATATAGGCCTGGACGTTGTTGGCTGGCACGCCTTCGCCATGGAAGAACATGCCGCCGAGCTTGAATTGCGCCTGGGCATGACCTTGCAGCGAGGCTTTTTCGAAGTAGTCGAGGGCTTTCTTGAGGTCGCGCGGCGCAGCCTTGCCTTCGTAGTAGAACTCGCCCAACTCGTATTGCGCTTGTGCATCACCTGCGTCCGCCGCTTTTTGACAGGCGTCGAGTGCCGGTGCGAGATCTTGTGGCTGGGTATTGAGCGTGCAACGGCCCAGCGCCGGGATCAACAACGAGTTACCGCCTGCCTGTGCATTCGCGAGCAGGGGCTGAAGGAGCAACAGGCAGCCCAAGGCAAGGGTGCGGCCGGTGCGGTTCATGGGAATCGACTTACCTCTGAGGGGCGCGCGGACCCTCCGGGGGATCCAATAAGCGCGCATTATGAAATAAGCAGGGCCATCCTTACAAAGTCTTTACTCGTTTTTCTGCTGCGAGGGAATGCTAATAGCTGCTTCGGGCATAAATACGTAGGAAAAAGGCGGGAGGTTGTCAGCAATCGCTGACGCCAGCTTCAGCCGGCGTCAGTTATCCACAGGCTTACTTCAGCGCGGCAAACGCCAGTTCGGCCGCATCGAGGGTGATCTTCAGCTCGGTCTCGCCATGGGCGATGGAGGTGAAACCGGCTTCGAATGCGCTCGGGGCCAGGTACACGCCGCCGTCGAGCATCAGGTGGAAGAAGCGCTTGAAGCGGTCGGCGTCGCTGGCCATCACGTCTTCGAAGGTGACGATGTCATCGGCGCCACTGAAATACAGGCCGAACATGCCCCCGGCCTGGGTGGTCACGAACGGAATGCCGGCCGCGTCGGCACGAACCTGCAAGCCGTCGAGCAGGCGGGTGGTGTAGTCGGTCAGTTCGGCGTGGAAGCCCGGGCGGCTGATCAGGCGCAGCGTGGTCAGGCCGGCGGCCATGGCCAGGGGGTTGCCCGACAAGGTGCCGGCCTGGTAGACCGGGCCCAGCGGCGCGATGCATTCCATGATCTTGCGCTTGCCGCCGAAGCAGCCCACCGGCATGCCGCCGCCGATGATCTTGCCGAAGGTGCTCAGGTCCGGCGTGACGCCGTAATGGGCCTGGGCGCCGCCGAGGGCCACGCGGAAACCGGTCATCACTTCATCGAAAATCAACACCACGCCATGCTGGTCGCACAGGCTGCGCAGGCCTTCGAGGAAACCCGGTGCCGGCGGCACGCAGTTCATGTTGCCGGCCACTGGCTCGACGATGATGCACGCCACTTCCTGGCCGACTTCGCCGAGCATCTTCTCGACTTCTTCGAGGTCGTTGAATGGCAGGGTCAGGGTGTGTTTGGCGAACGCTGCCGGTACGCCTGCCGAGCTCGGCACGCCTTGGGTCAATGCGCCAGAACCGGCCTTGACCAGCAGGCTGTCGGAGTGGCCGTGGTAGCAGCCTTCGAACTTGATGATGCTGTCGCGGCCGGTAAAACCCCGCGCCAGGCGGATCGCGCTCATGGTCGCTTCGGTGCCGGAGCTGACCATGCGCACCATTTCCATCGACGGCACGATCGAGCAGACCAGGTCGGCCATCTCGGTTTCCATCGCGGTCGGGGCGCCGTAGGAGAGGCCGTGTACCAGTTGCTTGCGCACCGCATCCAGCACGTCCGGATGGCTGTGGCCGAGGATCATCGGGCCCCAGGAGCCGACGTAATCCACATAGCGCTTGTCGTCTTCGTCGGTGACGTACGCGCCTTCGGCGTGCTTGAAGAACAGCGGGGTGCCGCCGACGCTCTTGAACGCACGAACGGGCGAGTTCACGCCGCCGGGGATGTGTTTCTGGGCATTGGCAAACAGGGTTTCGGAACGGGACATGGTTGGGCTCTCGAAAACGGAAAATAGACTATTTGATCTGCAGCAGCTCATTGAAGGCGCGGGCGCGGCGCGTCACTTCAGTGGTGCTGTCGGCGCCGAACAGGCCGTGGACCACCGCCAGCAGGTCGACCCCGTGGGCCACCAGCGGGGCGGCATTGTCCAGGGTGATGCCGCCAATGGCGCACACCGGGATATGCAGTTTGAGGTGCGCCTGTGCGAGCAGTTCAAGGTTTGCGCTGGGGGCGCCGGGCTTGGTGTTGGAATTGAAGAAACGCCCGAACGCGACATAACTGGCGCCTTCGCTGGCGGCCTGTTCGGCCAGTGCCAGGCTGGCGTGGCAAGTGGCACCGATGATCGCCTTGTGCCCGAGCAGTGCCCGCACTGGCGCCAACGGGCCATCGGTCTGGCCCAGGTGCACGCCAACGCCCAGGCGCGCGGCCAGTTCGGCGTCGTCGTTGATGATCAACTGGGTCTTGTAGCGTTCGCACAGGTTGCGCAGTGCTTCGGCTTCCCGCAGCCGGCGGGCCTCGTCGCTGCTTTTGTCGCGGTATTGCAGCAGGGTGACGCCACCTTCCAGCGCCGCTTCTACATAAGCGAGGAACTTGCCGGCCAGCAATTGGCTATCAGTGATGGCGTAAAGGCCACGTAATTTCATTCCACAGGCCTCCGGTGCTACGAGCAGAAATCCAGCGGCAGGCGACGCGGTACGAACTGGCCTTTGCCCAGTTGTTCGGCATCGCGCAGGGTGCGCCAGGTGTAATCCAGTGCCGTCTTGACGGCGCTGGCGAGCTGTTCGCCCTGGGCCAGCCGACCGGCCAGGGCGCTGGCCAGGGTGCAGCCGGAACCGTGATAACTGCCGGGCAGACGCTGGCAGGTAAAGGTCTCGCGCCCGCCGTCACGGCTGTACAGGCGATTATGGACTTCATGTTCGTCGCCGTGACCACCGGTGATCAACAGGTGTTTGACGAAGGGCAGCAGTTTTTCCGCGCACTCGTCGGCACTGCCCTCGGGCAATTCAGCAAGGATGCGTGCTTCAGGCAGGTTGGGGGTGGCGATGATTGCCAGGGGCAGCAGGCGTTCGCGCATGGCGTAGCCGACCTCATCCTTGCCCAGGCGCCCGCCACCGCCGGCGCGCAGCACCGGGTCGCAGACCATCGGCAGGTGCGGGTGCGCCTGGAGCAGTTCGACCACCGTGTCGACCATTTCCAGTGAGCCAAGCATCCCCAGCTTGACCGCTGCCACCTGGGCATCGTTGAGCACGGCATTGGCTTGTGCCAGTACCCACTCTCGGTCGAGCACTCGGAAATCGCTGACGTTGACGGTGTCTTGCACGGTCAATGCGGTAACGGCAGGGGCGGCATGACAACCCTGGGCGAGCAGGGCTTCGATATCTGCCTGCAAGCCGGCGCCACCACTGGGATCGTGGCCGGAGAGACAGAGGACAACGGGGCGAGAGCTGTAGATATTCATGGTGCGCGAGCTTACCACCAAACCTGTTTTATCGGTTGGCGGGAGTCAGAGGATTTGTACGCTGGCTGTGATGGCAAGGCCCGGCTCATCGTGGCGAGGGAGCTTGCTCCCGCTCGGGCGCGAAGCGGCCGCCTGTTATCGGGGAGGCGCTTCGCACCTCAGCGGGAGCAAGCTCCCTCGCCACGGTCATCGTTCAAGATTCCTGTCTGACCAAAGCAACAGCTCTATTTCAATGCTTAGCGCTGGAACGCCCGTTCTAGAGCCTTCTGTAGGAAAAATTTCAATGGTGCAAATTGGCCATCAACGGCTATGCTAGAGATGGATCCAACTCATAACAGGTAATGCCGGTTTTACGTCTACTCAGGGAATGGGGGGCTTCCTGACTCAACCGGACAGGCCGCGCTGGGGCTTAAATGCGCTATTTGCTGATGTTGTTGCTGTGCTTGTCCCCTCTGGCAAGTGCTCTCGAATTCGATGAATTCACCCAAAACCTGCCCTTGGGCCATGCCCTGCAGGTGTTCGAAGATGCGAGCGGCACGGCCTCTATTGACGATGTCCTGGCCCAGGCTGGCGCCGGTGCTTTCAAAGCCCACGACCAAGCCACGCTGAACGCCGGTTACTCGCGATCAGCCTTCTGGTTGAAAATCGACCTGCACTACCGTCCTGCCAATCCGGACGCCCAGCGTACCTGGCTGCTGGAGCTGGCATACCCGCCGCTGGACCACCTCGACTTGTATTTGCCCGATGCGTCGGGGGGCTATCGCCTGGTTCGCCAGACCGGTGATGCCTTGCCGTTCGCCAGCCGCGAGATCCGCCAGAACAACTACCTGTTCAGCCTGGCTTTCAAGCCCGAACAACGGCAGACCCTCTACCTGCGCCTGCAAAGCCAGGGTTCGATCCAGGCGCCGCTGACGCTGTGGTCGAGCACCGCTTACCTCGAACAACAGCCGGTGCGCTTGTATGTACTGGGGATCATCTATGGCGTGCTGCTGGGGATGCTGGTCTACAACCTGTTCATCTACCTGAGCGTGCGCGATACCAGCTACCTCTATTACATCTTCTACATTGCCTCATTCGGCCTGTACCAGTTGTCGGTCAACGGTGCCGCCGTGGAGTATTTCTGGCCGGACAACCCCTGGTGGGCCAACGCCGCGACGCCGTTCTTCATTGGCTGCGCGGGCCTGTTTGGCAGCCAGTTCGCCCGCAGTTTCCTGCAAACCGCCCAGCACAGCCGTTGGCTGGACCGCTTGCTGCTGGCGCTGATCGCCTACAGCGCCGTGGTGGTCGGCCTGTCGCTGATGACCAGTTATGCCCTGGCGCTGCGCCTGGCGACGGTGTTGGCGCTGCTGTTCACGGTGGCGATCTTTGCTGCCGGGTTGTTTGCCTGGTGGCGTGGTCTGCGGGTGGCGCGTTATTTCATCATTGCCTGGTCGGCGTTTCTGCTGGGGGGCATTGTCAATACGTTGATGGTGCTCGGTTACCTGCCGAACGTCTTTTTGACCATGTACGCCAGCCAGATCGGCTCGGCCATCGAAGTGGCACTGTTGTCCCTGGCCCTGGCCGACCGCATCAATGCCATGCGCGAACAGCAGGCCCAGACCCTGTTGGACGCCGGGCAGAAACTCGAAGTGCTCAACCAGCAACTGGCCCACGGCAACAAGCTCAAGGATGAATTCCTCGCCACCCTGACCCATGAACTGCGCACGCCGATGAATGGCGTGATCGGTTCCCTTGAGCTGATGGAAACCGTCGAGATGGATGAGGAGCTGACCCAGTATCAACAGACCGCCGCTGGTTCGGCGCGGGACATGATGCGCATGGTCAACGGCATCCTCACCCTGACCGAGTTGCAGGCCGGCAAGCTCAAGGTCTATCCGGCACCGTTCAGCCTGCGTGGGGTGGTCGATGCGCTGCAGGTGCAGTTCGGCGCCAATGCGGCGGCCAAGGGCCTGGATTTCAAGGTCGACGTGGCCCCTGGCCTCGCGGACCGGTTGCTTGGCGACAGTGGCAAACTGGCCCAGAGCCTGGAATGCCTGCTGGACAACGCCATCAAGTTCACCCGGGTTGGCGGCCTGGCCCTGCGAGTCAGCGGCAGGCCGACGGCGCTTGATCGGCTGGTGCTGTCCTTTGCTGTCATCGACACCGGAATCGGTTTTACCGACCTGGGGGAAGCGACCTTGTACCAGCGCTTCTTCCAACTCGACGGCTCGATGACCCGCGAATACGGCGGTCTCGGCGTGGGCCTGGCCATCTGCCGGCAACTGGTGGAATTGCTGGGCGGACGCCTGACCCACACCTCCGAACCCGGTCGTGGCAGCCGTTTCCAGTTGGACGTTGAGTTTGACGTGGCCTTGCCAGCGGCGGTCCCGACGCCGTTTTCCTTCGGTGGCCGCCAAAGCTCGCGTGTGCCGCAGGATTGCACGGTGCTACTGGCCGATGACAACAGCATCGATCAGTTGGTCATGCGCGGCATGTTGCTCAAGCTCGGTTATCGGGTGCGCACCGCCGACAGTGGCCGCGCCGCGCTGGATCTGCTGCACGGCGAGCGCTTTGATGCGGTGCTGCTCGACTGCCAGTTGCCGCCGCTGGACGGCGTGTCGCTCTGCTGCCAGATCCACACCTTGCCCGGCTGCGAGGAACTGCCGGTGCTGGTGGTCAGCCCGAATGTGGCGCGCGAATGCTGCCCCTCGGGCGCTCAGATCGATTACCTGAACAAACCCGTGAAATTCGAGGCACTGCAGGCGATGCTCCAGCGCCGGGTGCTTTGCCCGAGACAGGGTGAAAGCGCCGATATTTAGGCGGATATGACACTTTGTCCGGCCTGGAGGCAGTGCTTAACTGAATCCCTGCCCGATCGAGGAGCCCTGTCATGAACCTGCACCAGTTCGCTGAAACCCACGACGTCACCAACCAACCACCGTCCCTGGATGGCGCCAACCTGTACCGCATCGACCTGCCGCTGCAGCAGTGGTCGCAGTACTTTGGGGCGGACTGGGCGCAGGCGCGGATCGATGCGTATGGGGCGCTGGCCGGCGGGCCGTTGATGGAAGCGGGTTTCCTGGCCAACCAGAACAAACCGGTGTTCTCCAGCCACGACCGTTACGGCCATCGCATCGACCTGGTGGAGTTCCATCCGGCTTATCACCAGTTGATGCGCACCGCCGTCGAGCACGGCCTGCCCAGTTTGCCCTGGGCGCATCCGCAACCCGGCGCGCATGTCGCCCGTGCCTCGATGACCTATTTGCACAGCCAGGCCGAAGCCGGCACCGGCTGCCCCCTGACCATGACCTTCGCCAGCGTGCCGGCGCTGCGCTTGCAGCCGGATCTGGCCGAGCACTGGGTGCCCAAGGTGCTCGCCACCGAATACGACCCGCGCAATGTCGGCATGACCCACAAGGCCGGGGTGACCCTGGGCATGGCGATGACCGAAAAGCAGGGCGGCACCGATGTGCGGGCCAACACCACCAAAGCCTATCCGGTGGGCGCCAGCGGCCCGGGCCAAGCCTATGAGCTGGTGGGCCACAAATGGTTCTGTTCGGCGCCGATGTGCGATGCCTTCCTCACCTTGGCCCAGACCGACAAGGGCTTGACCTGTTTCCTGCTGCCGCGCCATCGCCCCGACGACACCCGCAATCAGTTCTACATCCAGCGGCTGAAGAACAAGCTGGGCAACTGTTCCAACGCCTCCAGCGAAGTCGAGTTCCGTGGCGCACTGGCCTGGATGGTCGGTGAAGAAGGCCGCGGCGTGCCGACGATCATCGAGATGGTGGCCATGACCCGCTTCGATTGCATGGTCGGCTCCAGCGCCCTGATGCGCCAGGCGTTGACCCAGGCCAGTCATCACTGTGCGCACCGCAAGGTCGGCGGCAAGCTGTTGAGCGAACAGCCGCTGATGCAGAATGTCCTGGCTGACCTGGCGCTGGAAAGCGAGGCCGCCCTGGCCTTGAGCTTGCGCATGGGCCGGGCGCTGGACCATTTGAATGACGAGCACGAGGCCAAGTTCGCCCGGCTGGTGACGGCGGTGGGTAAGTACTGGATCTGCAAGCGCGCCCCCGCGATGATCAACGAAGCCGCCGAATGCATGGGCGGTGCCGGCTACGTCGAAGACAGCATCCTGCCGCGTCTGTACCGCGAAGCGCCGGTCAACTCGACGTGGGAAGGCTCCGGCAACGTGCAATGCCTGGATGTGCTGCGCGCCTTGTCCAAGGAGCCCGGCGTGCTGGAGGTATTGTTCAGCGAATTGGGCGACGGCCACGGCGACAAGCGCCTGGCTGGCCACATCCACCAATTGCACGCCGCGTTCAAGGACACCGACGATATCCAGTACCGCGCCCGGCAATTGACCGAAGACATCGCCGTGGGCCTGCAAGCCAAGCTGTTGCTCGAGGCGGGCAACAGCGACGTCAGCGATGCCTTCATCGCCAGTCGCCTGGGTTCGGTCGGCCGGGTGTACGGCGCCTTGCCTCGGGGCTTGAATGTCGAGGCCATCGTTACCCGCTCGACCCCGCATGGATTCTAGGCAGGCTACGGCCAACACAGAGTGCTGTGGGAGCGGGCTTGCTCGCGAAAGCGGTATGTCAGCCGCCGAAGAGGTTGGATGTGCTGACGCCTTCGCGGGCAAGCCCGCTCCCACAGGTTTTCATGACGCCGAGAATACCCAATACGCCACTGTTCCCGTCGGGCGGCGATGCAGGCAAGATGAAGGCCTGCAAGTCAGAACACAGGAAGCTGATCGTGACCGAAGCGTTTATTGTCGTTCAAACCGCCGAACAAGCCGTGGATCGTCTGGCGGCCCTGCACGAACGTGCGACCACCGCGTTGAACCAGGCGCTGATGCGTTATCTCAAGGATCGCGTCGAGCCGGACGCCGAGCAAAGGGCGTTGTTTCGCTATCCCGCCTTGCGCCTGACCTACCACTGCCACGGCGAAGTCCCGCAAACCACCCGCGCCTATGCCAAGGTCCAGTTGCCCGGCACCTACAGTGTCACCGTCACCCACCCCGGCGCCTTCCGTAAATACCTGCTGGAACAGCTGGTCCCGCTGATGCACGACTTTACCGTCACCGTGGAAGTGGGCGTCAGCGAGCAGAACATTCCGTACCCGTACGTGGTGGAGCAGGGCGACGAACTGGCCGGCTCCGGCGTGACCGCCGCCGTGCTGGCACGAGTTTTCCCCAGCACCGACCTGTCGGCCGCCACCGATGGCATTGCCGACGGCCTCTATGATTGGGAAAACACCGACCCGCTGCCCCTGGCGCTGTTCGACGCGGCGCGGGTGGATTTTTCCCTGCGCCGGCTGGTGCACTACACCGGCAGCGACTGGCGCCATGTGCAGCCGTGGATCCTGCTGACCAACTACCACCGCTATGTCGACCAGTTCATCGTCCATGGCCTGGAGCAACTGCGCAGCGACCCGCGCTTTGTGCGCATGGTCCTGCCGGGCAACGTGATCATCGACAAGAACATGGACCATGGAGAAGCATCGGCCATCGCTGCCGGCGTGGTCTGGCACCGTTACCAGATGCCGGCCTATCACCTGCAAACCAATGATGGCCATGGCGTGACCCTGGTGAACATCGGTGTCGGCCCGTCCAACGCCAAGAACATCACCGACCACCTGGCCGTGCTGCGGCCCCATTGCTGGCTGATGATCGGCCACTGCGGCGGGCTGCGACAGTCCCAGACCATTGGCGACTACGTGCTGGCCCATGCCTACATGCGCCGCGACGGGATCCTCGACCGCGTGGTGCCGCCGAACATTCCGATTCCGGCCCTGGCCGAAGTGCAGATGGCCTTGCAGCAAGCGGCGGCCAACGTCACTGGCGAAAAGGGCGACGAGCTGAAGAAACGCCTGCGCACCGGCACCGTGCTGACCTACGACGACCGTAACTGGGAATTGCGCTGGGCCCAGGAGCGTCCGTTGATCAACCTGTCCCGCGCCGTGGCGGTGGACATGGAAAGCGGCACCATCGCCGCCCAGGGTTATCGCTTGCGGGTGCCGTACGGCACGTTGCTGTGTGTTTCGGACAAGCCGCTGCACAGCGAAATCAAGCTGCCGGGCTCGGCCAACGCGTTCTATGAGCGAGCGGTCAACCAGCACTTGAAGATTGGCATCGAGGCGTTGGACCTGTTGCGCACGGAACTCAACTCGTTGCATTCGCGCAAGCTGCGCAGCTTCGACGAGCCGCCGTTCCGTTGATACGGCGGTGGTTATTTAGCGGTCAGACCACTAGCATTGGCGGTCCTGACCGTTAGATGCCGTGCCACCATGCCCCGTCCTCCACGCCCCGCTTCCCGTCGCCCTGGCGCGAAGCTTCCAGCCTCCGCCCCGCGCCGTGTGGCCAAGGCCCCGCCGGCCGAGCCGAAGCTGATCCTGTTCAACAAACCCTTCGATGTGCTGACGCAATTCAGTGACGGTGAAGGGCGGGCGACGCTCAAGGATTTTATCGACGTACCGGGCATCTACCCGGCCGGGCGGCTGGATCGTGACAGCGAAGGCTTGCTGTTGCTCACCAATGATGGGCAGTTGCAGGCGCGTATCGCCGACCCCAAGCACAAGCTGGCCAAGACTTATTGGGTGCAGGTGGAAGGCGAACCGAATGCCGAACAGTTGCAGCGTTTGCGCGATGGGGTGGCGTTGAACGACGGCATGACCTTGCCAGCCGAGGCGCGCCAGTTGGACGAGCCGCAGTTATGGCCGCGCAACCCGCCGGTGCGCTTTCGTAAAAGCGTACCCACGAGTTGGTTGGAACTGGTGATCCGCGAAGGGCGCAACCGCCAGGTACGGCGCATGACCGCCGCGGTGGGCCTGCCGACACTGCGCTTGGTGCGGGTCAGGATCGGCGACTGGACCCTCGAAGGACTCGATCAGGGCCAGTGGAGGGAAGTGCCGGCGCGCTTATAACGTCCCGGACTCGATCAGGCCGATCACCACGCTCTTGATCACGAACGCCGCCACGCCCAACCCCAGCACAAAAAACAGAATGAACGAGCCGAAACGCCCGGCCTTGGATTTCTTCGCCAGGTCCCAGACGATGAAACCCATGAAAATGATCAGGATGCTGACCAGGCCGGTCATCATCCACTCTTCGAAAACAGCAGGATCCATCAGGACACTCCGGCGTAAGCGGGGTTGAAAAGGCGCGGCGAGTATAAGGCATGAGGCGCGGACGCGGGATTGGCCTGCGGCGGTGTGTCGCAGCTATTCATCGGCTGGGCTGTGGCGAGGGAGCTTGCTCCCGCTCGACTGCGCAGCAGTCGCAAACCGGTCCACTGGCAATCCGGCCGAAGCTTGGGGTCGCTTCGCAACCCAGCGGGAGCAAGCTCCCTCGCCACAAAAGCGGTCAGCTGCGCAGGTGAGTCAAAGGCAACTCGGTGCTGTTGAGCACCTGGTTCAGCACAAAGCTCGAACGCACGCTGGTGACGCCATCGATCCGGGTCAGATGCCCCAGCAGCAGTTTCTGGTAATGGTCCATATCCGGTACCACCACCTTGAGTTGGTAATCCGCGTCCATGCCGGTGACCAGGCTGCACTCCAGTACTTGCGGCAGGTTGCGGATGGCTGCTTCGAAGTTCTCGAAACGCTCGGGGGTGTGACGGTCCATCCCGATCAATACGTAGGCGGTCAGGCTCAGGCCCAGCATTTTGCGGTCGAGCAGGGCGACCTGACGCGTGATGTAGCCGTCATCCTCCAATTGCTTGACCCGTCGCGAACAGGGGGAGGGCGACAGGCCGATGCGTTCGGCCAGTTCCTGGTTGGAGATGCGCGCATCGCGCTGCAATTCCGCCAGGATGCTCAGGTCGTAACGGTCGAGTTTGCTCATCGGTCGGGCCTTTATCTGGATAATTGCGGAAGATTATCTATCCAGGGTTAAAAATTGCGCAAGTGATGTTTATTTCCGCAATCTTAGCAATCCTCTGCCGGCGCCCCAGGCTTATTCTTATCACCAAGATCACTGCTCGGACAAACAGTCCAGTGCAGCCCGCCCAATCAGGCCGGCTGCGGTCGCGGCACCCACCGGTGTTGGCAGACCCCCGAGCTGCACACTGTCCAGAAGACGGCGTGAGGTGAGCCGACGTCATAAGCGTCGAGCACGGACGAAATTCTCAAGGGGAGGCCGACGGGTCTCCCTTTTTTAATGCCTGCGAAATAAACCCCGTGGCTGATAACCTATCGCAGAACCGGCCTCGGCTTTTCCGAGTCTTATCATCAGGCCCTGAACCGTTGTGAGGAATTTCATGAAGTCGCGCATCTGGCGTTTGGCAGGTGTTGGTCTGTTGTGGGCAAGTGTCAGTGCGCAGGGAATGGCCGACGATCAGCAAAACCGTGGCGGCCCGGATGGCAATCGCGGCCCGGACGGGCGCGGTGGCAACGGCCAGGGTTACCCGGCGCAGCAACGGTCGCAAAACAACGAAATCATTCGGGGCGACAACAGCCGTCAGTTCGAGGTCAGGCCACAACCTCAATACCAGGGTGGCGAACAGCGGTATGAGCGTCCGCCCCAGGATCCCAACGCCCATGGCCGTCCGCAGCCGCAGCCGCAGCCCGGCAACAACCTGCCGATCCAGGGCCGGCCCGACAGCGTGACCCAGACCCGCGAACCGCAACCGGGGTATTACCGTGATATCCCGCGTCGCAGCGATGGCTATCCCAGCGGCGGGCCACGCCCAAGCCATGACAACCGCCCTGAACAGCATTGGCCCGGCCGCCCGGACGGGCATGGCAATGGCTGGGGCCCGGGCCCGCAGTACCGCCCGGGGTACGTGATCGACCGTTTCCCGGATCGCAACTACCGCGTGCCTTATCGCGGCCAGGATTATTTCTATTCCGGCGGCTACTGGTATCGCCCGCAAGGGCCGCGCTATGTCGTGGTCGCGCCACCGCGGGGCATTCGTACCCGGTATCTGCCGGATTACGCTCGGGAGGTGTGGATCGGCAGTTCGCTGTTCTTTCTTGCCGCCGGCGCCTATTACATCTACGAAGCCAACACCCAGGATTACGTCGTGGTCGATGCGCCGGTCGCCAACCCGCAGCCGCAACCCCAAGGCAACAGTTTCGATGTGGTGGCGTATCCGGCCAACGGCCAGTCGCCCGAGCAGGTCAACCAGGACGGGTACGATTGCTATCGCTGGGCGGTACAGCAGAGTGGTTTCGATCCACGTCGCTACACCTACCCGCCGGCGCCGGAAGTGGTGCAGACCTATCGCCAAGCCCAGGGCAGTTGCTTGAGCAGCCGTGGGTATCAGGTGACTTATTGATTTAGCGCAGATCCCCTTTTGTGGCGAGGGAGCTTGCTCCCGCAAGGCTGCGAAGCGGCCCCAAGATTTTGCGGTCGCTGCGCAACCGAGCGGGAGCAAGCTCCCTCGCCACAGGTTCTGTGTCGGGCCTCGGGGATCAGGCCTTGGCGCCGTTGACCACTTCCAGCGGATCAGCGTGAACCAGCACTTCGGCTTTCGGGTAGGCGCGATGGATCGCGTCGGCGGCCTGGTCACTGATGCCGTGGGCCACTGACAGGGTCAATTCCCCCGGCAGTTCAAGGTGCAACTGCACGAACCAGTGGTTACCGGAAATCCGCGTGCGCAGGTCATGGGCGCCCACGACGCCCGGCACGGCACAGGCCAGTTCCAGCATGTGCTGGCTGACGTCGGGCGGCAGTTCCTGATCCATCAGTACGGCGAAACTTTCCCGGGCGATCTGGACGGCGCTCCACAGAATGTAAATGGCGATCCCCAGGCCGAACCAGGCGTCCAGTTGATACCAGCCAAACCCGGCCAGCACCAGCGCCACCAGGATGCTGCCGTTGAGCAACAAGTCGGAGCGATAGTGCAGCGAGTCGGCACGCACGGCGTTGGAACCGGTGGCGCGGATGACCCGATGCTGCAACGCCAGCAGCGCCAGGGTCAGCCCGAGGGAAAACACGATCACGCCGACGCTCAGCCAGGGGGCATCCACCGGCACCGGGTTTTTCAGCCGCTCGAAAGCCTGCAAGGCAATCAATACGGCACTGCCGCCGATAAACAGCGCCTGGGCCATGCCGGCCAGGGATTCGGCCTTGCCATGACCGTAACGATGATCATCATCGGCGGGGCGCAGGGCGTAATGCACCGCCAGCAGATTGAGCAGTGAGGTGACGCCGTCCAGTGCCGAGTCGGTCAGGCCGGCAAGCATGCTCACCGAGCCGCTCAGCCACCAGGCCAGCGCCTTGGCGACGACCAGGATGAGCGCCACGGCCACCGAAGCCCGGGTGGCCAGGCGCAGCAGACGGGCGTGTTCGGTGCTGGTGGTCATGGCGCGGTCGTTCCTTCAGTAGCGCTTGTCATGCGGCGGGCTTGAGGCCGAGGGCGGCCAGTTGTTGCGCGCTGCCCTTGTGCTGGATCAGCCGAGGATCGTCCAGCGGGAAGCTGCGGCCCAGTTCGCGTTCCAGGATCACCTGCAACACGTGGTTATTGACGGTGCCGTCGGGGTTGATGGCCGGCTTGAGTTTTTCTGGCTCGATCTGGACGCTTTTGCCCGGCTCGAAGTAAATGGCGCCAGTGGCGAAGTCCACGGCGAAGGCGATCAGGCCGGGGATGATGTAGAACAGCAGGCCGACGGCATCGAGGGCGGCAATCGCCGGGTCGATCTTGCCGTCGATCTGGCCGCGGCGGTCCGGGTAGAAGATCGAGCCACAGGCGCTGATTTGAGTCAGCAGGGCGGCGACCAGGACGCCACCGATCACGCGAAAGGGAATACGCATAGCAATCTCCTGAACAGGTAAAGGCGTTGCTGGTTGGAGTCCAGACCACGCTAAACAGTTCGCCGTTATACTCGGCCCTCTGTTTTGGAGCCAGCATGATTTCTTTGCCGATTGATGAAGTTTTACCCGCCCTGCGTCAAGCCTTGGCATCGCGCCACGAAGCCGTGCTCGAAGCGCCGCCTGGTGCCGGTAAAACCACCCGTGTTCCCCTGGCCTTGCTGAACGAGCCCTGGCTGGCCGGGCAGACCATCCTGATGCTCGAACCCCGGCGCCTGGCGGCACGGGCGGCGGCCGAGCGACTGGCCAGCGAGCTTAAGGAAAAGGTCGGTGAAACCGTTGGCTACCGGATTCGCCTCGACAGCAAGGTCGGCCCCAAGACCCGCATTGAAGTGGTCACCGAAGGCATCCTCACCCGGCGCTTGCAGGACGACCCGGCGCTGGAAGGCGTAGGGCTGCTGATTTTCGATGAATTCCATGAGCGCAGTCTCGACGCCGACCTGGCCCTGGCCTTGAGCCTCAACGGCCGGGAGCTGTTTCGCGAAGACCAACCGCTGAAGATCCTGCTGATGTCCGCCACCCTGGAAGGTGAGCGCCTGGCCGGGTTGCTGGACAATGCGCCAATCCTGCGCAGCGAAGGCCGCATGTTCCCGGTGACGGTGCGCTGGGGCCGGCCGTTCCAGCCCGGCGAGTTCATCGAGCCGCGGTTGGTGCAGACCGTGCTGGAAGCACTGCACGATGAAACCGGCAGCGTCTTGGTGTTCTTGCCCGGGCAGGCGGAGATTCGCCGGGTCCATCAGCAACTGGCCGAGGCCTTGGGCGAGGGCGGCAATGTGTTGCTCTGTCCGCTGCACGGTGAACTGGACCTCGCCGCTCAGCGCGCTGCCATCGACCCCGCGCCGCCCGGCCAGCGCAAAGTGGTACTGGCCACCAACATCGCCGAAACCAGCCTGACCATCAATGGCGTGCGGGTGGTGATCGACGCCGGACTGGCCCGGGTGCCGCGTTTCGACCCGGGCAGCGGCATGACCCGGCTCGACACCCAGCGCATTTCCCGAGCCAGCGCCACCCAGCGGGCCGGTCGGGCCGGACGTCTGGAGCCTGGTGTCTGCTATCGACTGTGGTCCGAAGACCAGCATGAACAATTGGCCGCCTACGGCAGCGCGGAGATTCTGTCGGCGGACCTGGCCGGATTGGCCCTGCAGTTGGGGCGCTGGGGCGTGACGCCGGCGCAATTGGTCTGGCTCGACATTCCGCCCACCGCCGCCTATGCCCAGGCCCAGGATTTGCTGCAACGCCTGGGCGCGCTGGAGGGCGAGCAACTGACCCGCCACGGCCAGGCCATGGCCGAGCTGCCGGCCCATCCGCGTATCGCTCATCTGCTGCTGCGCGGTCAGGCGCTGGGGCTGGCGGACATGGCCTGCAACGTCGCCGCACTGTTGGGCGAGCGCGATATTCTGCGCGGCGCCGGCGCGGACTTGCACAGTCGTCTGGTGCTGCTGTCCGGCGAAGAGCGCGCGGCGCGCGGCGCCCAGGGCGGGGTGCAGCGGGCGCGACAACTGGCCCGGCAATATCGCGGCTATTTACGAGGCAAGGCCGAAGAAGCCGTCGCCGATCCCGATCACCCGCGCTGGCTCGGTGCGCTGCTGGCGTTGGCCTATCCGGACCGCGTCGCCCAGCAGCGTCGGCCCGGCGGCGCTGAATATCGCCTGGCCAACGGCCGTGCGGCGTTGTTTGCCGAGGCCGACAGCCTGATGAAACAAGCGTGGCTGGTGATCGCCGACCTGGGCAGCCGCCAGGGGCAGCGGGAAGAACGGATCTACCTGGCGACGGATTTCGACCCGGCACTGTTCGACTCGGTATTGGCCGAGCAGGTGCACACGGTGGATCAACTGGATTGGGATGAGCGCGAAGGCGTACTGCGGGCCGAGCGCCAGCGCAAGGTTGGCGAACTGGTGCTCAGCCGCGAACCGCTGACCGGCCTGGATGAGTCTGCCCGTAGCCAGGCCCTGGTGAACCTGGTGCGGCGCAAGGGCCTGGAATTATTGCCCTGGACCCCGGAACTGCGGCAATGGCAGGCGCGGGTGGCGCTGCTGCGTCGCCTGGACCTGGACGCCAAGGGCGAGAGCCAATGGCCGGATGTCAGCGATAGTGCCTTGCTGGGCAGCCTCGAACATTGGTTGATGCCGTATCTGGGCCGAGTCTCGCGCCTCAGCCATTTTGCCAACCTGGACTTGTCGAGCATCGTCCACAACCTGTTGCCCTGGCCGTTGCCGCAACGCCTGGACGAACAGGCACCCCATCATTTGAGCGTGCCCTCGGGCTCGTCGATCCGCCTGGACTACAGCGAGCATCCACCGATCCTGGCGGTGCGCTTGCAGGAACTCTTCGGCCTGGCCGACACCCCACGCATCGCTGGCGGGCGGCAGGTGGTCAAGCTGCACCTGCTGTCACCGGCGCGCCGACCGGTGCAAGTCACCCAGGACCTGGCGAACTTCTGGCGCAGCACCTACGCCGAGGTGAAGAAGGACCTCAAGGGGCGCTACCCCAAGCACTACTGGCCGGATGATCCGCTGGTGGCGGAGGCGACGGCGCGGGTCAAGCCGCGTAAATAAGCTGAGGCAATTCAGGGTATGCAATACAAATTCTGTGGGAGCCGAGCTTGCTCGCGATAGCGGTGTGTCAATCAATAGCAATGCTGCTGATCCGCCGCCATCGCGAGCAAGCTCGGCTACCACAGGGGGCTTAGGTGAATCCTGCTAAGGTGCAGCCGGCAATAGGAACCGTGCAATCACCGGCAAGTGATCGGAGATTCGCAAGGTATCGTCCTGTCGCACCTGGGCTTCGACCCGCTTGATGCGCGGGCTGTAGAAGAGGTAGTCGACAGTACGGTCGGGGCCGTTGAGGCCGGGGTCGTTCGGGTAGTGGGTCAGCCAGTGTGCGCGGTCGATGCCGCTGGCCTCGTTGTTGGTGGGGATCATCGGGTATTTGTCCCACAACAGGTGCAAGGGGCTGTCGGCGGAGTAGGGCGTGCGTTGCTCGGACGGCAGTCGCCGGTACTGGCCCAGGGGCAGCAGGTTGAAGTCGCCGCCGATCAGCCAGGGTGTGCCAGCGGATTCGAATTTATCCAAGGCCTTGGCCACGGCGGTGATTTGTCTGGGCAGGGTTTCGTCCGGCTCGGTGGCCCGTTCCAGATGGGTGTTGAGCACCGCCAGTTGGCCGCCGCCGCTCAGCGACAGATAGCTCACCAACAAGGCATTTTTGGGCTGGAACTGACGGCTGATGATGTTGGCGTCTGCCACTGGCAGTTGTACCCGTTCGGCATGGTCGATGCGGTAGCGACTCAGGGTCGCCAGTTGCCGGCCGACGCTGCCGAAGATGTGTGGATCGGGGGTGAAGTCGGCCTTCCAGTCGAAAGTGCTGGTGCCGCACGGATAGAGGTCGGCCAGCCGCTCCTGCAACAGCTTGAGCTGGTCCTGGTAATCGCTGGCCTTGGCGCCCTTGTCCAGTTCCTGGAGCAGCACGACGTCCGGTTGCTCATCGCGGATGACCCGTGCCACTTCGTCGAGGCTGAAGGCCATGTCTTCCAGGGTCGGGCTTTCATCGTTGCCCTGGGCCAGGTCGTGCCAGAACACGTAGCGTTTGCCGGCGAGGAACTGCACGTTCCAGGTCATCACCTTCAAAACCTGGCCGGGCACCAGCGGTGCTGCGTTGGCGGTGCAACTGACCGGCAAGGTTTCCCGAGGCTGTGGCCGCCAGGTCAGGCCGTAGATCGACAGGGCGGCCAGGCTGAGGATCAACAGCAGGCCCAGCAAGGTGTAGCGCAGTAGACGGGTCATGGCTCGGCTTATGGGCGAAACGCGAAAGTGCTCCCGAGCATAACCGAGAGCGGTTCTTAAGCCCAAGCCCAGGGCCTTCGCAGTGTGCGATCAGCGGTTGTCAGGCTTGGCTTCGATCAACATGAACATGCGGAACAGCACCACGCTGGTGAACAGTTGCAAGAAGCTGTGAACGCTTTCGATCAGCAAACTGAGCAAAGGATTCTGGGGCGGCGGGTACACCGAGACGCTGACCCCCTTGAGCAACCACAGCGGGCCCATCACACAGAGGATGCACAACAGGATCCGCCAGAAGTTGCCGCGGGACATGTTCAGGCTTTCCTTCATCGCCGCCAGGGGAGGCAGTCCCCTGAGGACCAACAGGTATTCACTGAAGGCCAGGGTCACCATTAGCCATAAGCCCGGCAGGAAATACAGCGACAGCCCCACCAGGATCAACAGCGTGTTGAGCGCCGTCAGCAAGGCAAAGCGTGGCCACAGGGTGAGGGCCGTTGCGAGCAGGTCACGGGGGCGTGGTGCTTCACCGCGGCTGCGGGCGTCGAGGAACAGGATCAACGCGGCGGTGTACAAGGGGTACACCAGCAGCCCGACGATCACGCTGTAGCCGGGAAAGCCGTCGGGGCCGAGGGCGCTGTCCACGCCTTGCTGCAGCAACGCCTCGAGTATGACCAGCGGCAGGCACAGTTGGGCGATTCGGCCCAGATGGCGCTTGAAGAAATACAAAGAGTCGCGCAGCACGTCAAACGGATTCATGAGTCGGTATCGCAGTTCAAAAGCGGTCCGACACTTTAACCGATCAGGCGCCCGCACAAGCAAACGTAAACATCAGGTAAAGACCATTGAAAGCTTTGCGGCGAGCCCCATTACTGATGGGCACCGGTCTTCGGGATCGGAATGGTTTCTACCCGGCAATCTAATGAGGTCGCCATGAACAGCGAAGAACAAACCCTGATCGATGGACTGTTTTCACGGCTGCAACAGGCCGAAAAGGATTCAGCCCCGCGCGACGCCCAGGCCGAGGCGCGGATCAAGGAACACCTGGCCAGCCAGCCAGCGGCGGGCTATTTCATGGCCCAGGCGATTCTGGTGCAGGAGGCCGCGATCAAGCGCCTTGATGAACAGAACAAGCAACTCACCCAGCAAACCGAGCAATTGCAGGCCGAGCTGCAACGGGCCCGTTCCCAGCCATCGGCGCCCAGCGGTGGCGGAGGCTTTCTGTCGAGCATTTTTGGTGGCAGTGCCCGGGACTCACGCCCGGCAAGCGCACCGACATCCAGTGGCGGAGGCTGGCGCGAACCGGCGCAGCCGTCCTTCAATGCCCAGCCCCAACCGGGCTTCGGCGCGCCGCCCGGCAATTATGGCGCACCGCAGCAGGCCCCGGCCGCGGGCAGCTTCCTGGGCGGCGCCCTGAAAACCGCGGCGGGCGTGGCCGGCGGCGTGATGCTGGCCCAAGGCATCAGCAGCCTGTTTCACAGTAACCAGCAACCGCAGGAAATCGTCGAGGTCATCAAGGAAGAACCGGCGCAACCGGTCAACGATACCGCAGGCAACGGTTGGGGCGATGACCCGCGCGTGGCTGACAACGACACCTACGGCAACGACCAGGGCGGGTTCAGTGACGCGGACTACAGTGACGATTCATCTTCCTTCGGCGACGACGACTCCTTCGTCTGACCTGCCATTCGTCCGGGGCGCACAGGCGCCTCGGGCCGATTATTCGCGGAACAATCCTTCGGGCTGGCATACTGGGCGACTTTTCGGCCCTGGTGGCCTGTGTGCGTGTGCATCCAAGAGGAAACGCGGTGAAAAAAATTGCAGTGTTCGCCGATGTCCAGAACCTCTACTACACCGTGCGCCAAGCCTACGGTTGCCATTTCAACTACGCCGCGCTGTGGGCTGATGTCAGCAAGCAGGGGCAGATCGTCGAGGCCTATGCCTACGCGATCGATCGCGGTGACAGCAAGCAGCAGCAATTCCAGCAGATCCTGCGCAACCTGGGCTTTGTCGTGAAGCTCAAGCCCTATATCCAGCGCAGCGACGGCTCGGCCAAGGGGGACTGGGACGTGGGCATCACGCTGGACATCATGGACGCCGCCGACCACGTCGACGAAGTGGTGCTGGCCTCCGGCGACGGCGATTTCGACATGTTGCTCGAACGCATCATCACCAAGCACGGCGTGCAGGCCGTGGCCTATGGCGTGCCGGGTCTGACCGCCAACTCGCTGATCCGCGCCGCCAGCCGCTACGTGCCGATCGAAGGCGCGTTGCTGCTCAAGAATTGATTTTCACGGAGTTCAAAAGGTTTGGAACGCATCGCAGTCATCGACTTTGAAACCACCGGCATCACCCCGAGCAGCAGTTGCCGGGCCACTGAAATCGCGGTGGTGATGCTCGAGCAAGGCCGGATCGTCGACCGCTACCAGAGCCTGATGAATGCCGGTGTGCGCGTCCCAGCGTTTATCGAGCAACTGACCGGCATCAGCAACGCCATGCTGCGCAGCGCCCCGTCGGCGGAAAAAGTGATGAACGAGGTCAACGAATTCGTTGGCATCACGCCGCTGCTGGCCCACAACGCCGCGTTCGATCAGAAATTCTGGGACTTTGAACTGGGACGGATCAAGCGCACCCGCCTGCAGAATTTTGCCTGCTCGCTGTTGCTGGCCCGGCGCCTGATGCCGGCGGCGCCGAACCACAAGCTCGGCACGCTCAACGCGTTCGCCGGCCTGCCCCATACCGGCCAGGCTCACCGCGCCATGGCCGATGCCGAAATGGCCGCCAACCTCACCGCGCACCTGGCTTCGGAATTGCGGCAAAAGCATGGGCTGCGGGAGTTGTCCCATGATCTGCTGTGCAGTCTGCAGAAAGTGCCGGCGGCGAAAATCAATGAGCACCTCAAGCGCCATCGCGGGTTCTAAACACACCACAACCAACTGTGGGAGCGGGCTTGCTCCACAGTTTGATCATCCCCATGCTCCGCGTGGGAATGCCTCAACGGACGCTCTGCGTTCGGCTCTTGATGGGACGCGGAGCGTCCTGGGCTGCATTCCCGCGCAGAGCGTGGGAATGATCTGGTCAAGGTTGACGGTTATTTCCCATTGCCTTCCAACTGCCCCAACGGCACACGCTTTTCAATGGCGCTGGACAGCACGATCGAAGTCTTGCTGAAGCCGAACTTGGCGATGCGGTTGATCAGTTCTTCCAGTTCCGGCATCGAGCCCACCGCCGCTTGCATGATCACGCACGGGTCGCCTGTCACCCGATGGCACTCGGTCAGTTGCGGGATCTTGCACAGTTCGTCGTAGGTCTTCTGGTTGCCGTGCTGGTTCATCCGCAATTCGATCACGCACTGCACCGGCAGGCCGATCTTCGCCATGTCGACTTTGGCTTGATAACCGGTGATGACGCCGCTGGCTTCCAGTTTGCTGACCCGCTCGGCCACGGCCGGGGCTGACAGGTTCACTTTACGGGCCAGTTCGGCGTAGGACGCACGACCGTTTTCCAGCAGGGCGGCGAGCAGCATGCGGTCGTATTTATCCATGTATTGGCTTCCAAGTGACGTGACTTTCGAAAGCGCGGTTTATAGCGCCAATCTCCATGTTTTGAAAAGTGTATGGGTGGGATAAATAGGTTTTGTAACTTATTTTCCGACTGTCGCCTTTCTAGAATAGCGACTCTCATTGTCCTGACTTCGAGCTGAACATGCCTGGCCCACGCCGTTTTCCCTTGCCATTGATTGCTGCCTTTTTTGCCTTGTACGTCATCTGGGGTTCGACCTACCTGGTGATTCGCATCGGTGTGGAGCATTGGCCGCCGCTGTTGCTGGCCGGGATTCGTTTTGTGCTGGCCGGTTCGCTGATGTACGGCTTCCTGCGCTGGCGCGGGGCACCGGCGCCGACCTGGGCGCAATGGAAGGCCGGGGCTATCATCGGCGTGCTGTTGCTCAGTTTCGGTAACGGCGCGGTCAGTGTGGCCGAGCACACGGGCGTGGCGTCCGGGGTGGCGGCGTTGGCCGTGGCGACGGTGCCTTTGTTTACCTTGCTCTGCGGATATTTCTGGGGCGCGCGTAACACGCGTCTGGAATGGGCGGGCATTGTACTGGGGTTGATTGGCATCGCGATGCTCAACCTGGGCTCCAATCTGCAGTCCAGCCCGTTGGGTGCGACCTTGCTGGTATTCGCGGCGGCCTCCTGGGCCTTCGGTTCGGTGCTGAGCAAACACTTGCCGTTGCCGGCAGGGGCGATGGCCAGTGCCGTGGAAATGCTGGTAGGCGGTGTGGTGCTGTTGATCGGCAGTGTGGCCAGCGGCGAGCACCTGGACAGTATGCCGCCGCTGGAAGGTTGGTTTGCCTTGGCTTACCTGACCTGCTTCGGCTCGATCGTTGCCTTCAATGCCTACATGTACCTGCTCAAGCATGTGCGCCCGGCGGCGGCCACCAGTTATGCCTACGTCAACCCAGCCGTGGCGGTGTTGCTGGGGATCGTGTTCGCGGGTGAAACCATTGGCGCTGAAGAAAGTGTGGCAATGTTGGTGATCATCAGCGCCGTGGTGTTGATCGGTTTGCCGCAGTGGCGCAAACCCAAGCCTGCGCCGGCCGCCTCCTGATTTAGGGTAAACTGCCGCGCATTGCACACCATGCGCTGATTTTTCCTACGGTACTTCCATGACTTTCGCCACTCTTGGCCTGATCGAACCCTTGCTGCGCGCCCTCGAGACGCTCGGTTACCAGACCCCGACCCCAGTGCAGGCCCAAGCCATGCCGGCGGTGCTGGCCGGTCGCGACTTGATGGCCGCGGCCCAGACAGGCACCGGCAAGACCGCCGGTTTCGCCGTGCCGCTGCTGCAGTTGCTGACCACCGAAGGACCGAAGGTCGCGGCCAACTCGGTGCGAGCGCTGATCCTGGTGCCGACCCGTGAGCTGGCCGAGCAGGTCCATGAAAGCGTGCGTCAGTACGCGCAAAACCTGCCGCTGAGCACCTACGCCGTGTACGGCGGTGTCAGCATCAACCCGCAGATGATGAAGTTGCGCAAAGGCGTCGACCTGCTGGTCGCCACGCCAGGGCGCCTGCTCGACCTGTTCCGCCAGAATGCGCTGAAGTTCAACCAGTTGCAGACCCTGGTGCTGGACGAAGCCGACCGCATGCTCGATCTGGGCTTCTCCGAAGAACTGGCGAATATCTACAAGGCCCTGCCGAAGAAGCGCCAGACCCTACTGTTCTCGGCGACCTTCTCCGACGCGATCCGCCTGCTGGCCGGGCAGATGCTCAACGATCCGCTGAGCATTGAAGTGAGCCCGCGCAACGTCGCCGCCAACACCGTCAAGCAATGGGTGGTGACGGTGGACAAGAAGCGCAAGCCGGAATTGTTCGTGCACTTGATGCGCAAGAACAAGTGGAAGCAGGTGCTGGTTTTTGCCAAGACCCGCAACGGCGTCGATGCGCTGGTGGAAAAACTCCAGGGCCTGGGCGTCAACGCCGACGGCATCCACGGTGACAAACCCCAGGCCACCCGCCAGCGCGCACTGGACCGCTTCAAGGCCAGCGAAGTGCAGATCCTGGTGGCGACCGACGTCGCTGCCCGTGGCTTGGATATCGAAGATTTGCCGTTGGTGGTGAACTTCGACCTGCCGATCGTGGCCGAGGACTACATCCACCGTATCGGCCGTACCGGCCGGGCGGGCGCTACAGGGCAGGCAATCTCCCTGGTCTGCGCCGATGAAGTGAATTTGCTGTCAGCCATCGAGATGTTGACCCGTCAGACGTTGCCTCGCCAGATGGAACAAGACTTCGAGCCTGAGCACCGTGTGCCCGACACCGATGCCAGCGGCCAGGTGATCAAGAAACCGAAAAAGCCGAAGAAACCGAAAACCTCCGGTGGCGGCGGCAAGCGCAACCTGGGCAAGTGGGTGGACAGCGGCGACTCCTCGCCTGTGGAGCCTTCGGTCAAGCCGGTGCGCAAAGTACCGGTGTTCAATACCGGGCCGCGTAAGCGCAAGCCTTAGGGGGCAGCTGCCAGTCTTAAGTTGCAAGTTAGAAGCGGTTTGCTTGCAGCTTGCAGCTTATAGCTTGCAGCTGTTTCGCAGAAACTCCTTCATCCCCAACCCCGCCGCCCGGCCACTGGCAAAACAGGCCGTGAGCAGGTAGCCGCCGGTGGGCGCTTCCCAGTCGAGCATTTCCCCGGCGCAGAAAACGCCGGGTATCTGCTTGAGCATCAGGCGTTCGTCCAGGGCTTCGAAGGTCACGCCACCGGCGCTGCTGATGGCTTCATCCAACGGGCGGGTTTTCACCAGGGACAATGGCAAGGCCTTGATCGCCTGGGCCAGCCGCGCCGGCTCAGCAAAGCAATCAGCTGGCGTGAGTTCACGCAACAGCGCAGCCTTGACCCCGTCGATCCCCAACTGGCTGTGCAAGTGCTTGGCCATCGAGCGCGAGCCGCGAGGCTTGCTCAGGGCTTGCTGGATTTTATCCACAGGTCGGCCTGGCAGTAGATCCAGATGAATGGTCGCGCTGCCGTGTTGGTTGATGGCTTCGCGAATCGCTGCCGACAGGGCGTAGATCAGGCTGCCTTCGATGCCGGTGGCGGTGATCACGCATTCGCCGAGGCGCGGTATATCGTCGTTCAGGCCGATGGCGATGTTTTTCAGCGGGGCGCCTGCGAATTTGCTGACCATCAGATCGCTCCAGGCCTGCACTTCGAATCCGCAATTGCTCGGTTGCAAAGGCGCAAGGACTACACCGCGCTGTTCCAATGGCAACATCCAGGCGCCATCGGAGCCCAGCCGTGACCAACTGCCGCCGCCCAGCGCCAGCAACGTCGCATCAGGTTGCAGGTTTTTTTCGCCCTCTGGCGCTGCGATCCTCAGGCTGCCGTCGGGGTGCCAGCCAAGCCAGCGATGGCGGGTGTGAATCGTCACGCCGGCATCGCGCAGGCGCTTGAGCCAGGCGCGCAGCAGCGGGGCTGCTTTCATGTCGGTAGGAAATACCCGTCCGGAGCTGCCGACGAAGGTGTCGATGCCCAGCCCGTGAATCCATGTGCACAACTCATCCGCGCCGAAGGCCCGCAGCAAGGGGGCGAGGTTCGGCGCGCGTTCGGCGTAACGGGACAGAAAGGCCGGAAAAGCTTCCGAGTGGGTGATGTTCATACCGCCGACACCGGCCAGCAGAAACTTCCTGCCTACAGATGGCATCCCGTCGTACAGGTCGACCTGGATCCCGGCCTGGCTCAACACCTCGGCCGCCATCAGGCCGGCGGGGCCGCCGCCGATGATGGTGACGTTTGGGGTGGAGGGCTTGGCGGCTTGGGTCATGGCAAATTGTGGGGCTGTGGAATAAGCGGCGCATTCTATCAGCACAAACTCCTGCGGGAGCGGTGGTGATCAAAAAATAGCCAAGCGTTCGCACGCTATAAGCGACATAGCCTGTAGGCCATTTCACTCAGGTTATCCACAGGCCGCTCCACAGGCATTGTGGGTAACGCGCCCAGACTTCAATGACAACCTGATGACGCCCAGACCTTTTGTGCGCTGTGGTGCAGGATCCCGTGGCGGCGGGCCAGGGCCTGGCGGTCCTTGCTGTAGCCGCCGCCGATCACGCCGACCACCGGGATGTCGCGCCCCAGGCAATGGCGCATGACGCTTTCGTCCCGGGCGGCGAGGCCTGCATCGGTCAGCTTCAGATAACCGAGGGCGTCGTCCTTGTGCACATCGACACCGGCGTCGTACAGCACCAGGTCGGGCTGGTAGAGCGGCAGCAGGTAGTTGAGCGCATCGTCCACCACCTTCAGATAAGCGCCATCTCCCATGCCCATCGGCAGGGGAATGTCCCAATCGCTTTGGGCCTTGCGTGCAGGAAAATTCTTTTCGCAGTGCAGGGATACTGTCACGGCGTCCGGGGTGTCATGGAGTATTCGGGCAGTACCGTCGCCCTGATGCACATCGCAGTCGAAAATAAGCACCCGCGAAACTCGGCCGCTGGCCAGCAAATACCGGCTGATCACCGCCAGGTCGTTGAAGATGCAGAACCCGGCCGGGTGGTCGTAATGGGCGTGATGGGTGCCGCCGGCCAAATGACAGGCCAGCCCGTGCTCAAGGGCCTGCTCGGCCGCCAGGAGTGAGCCGCCCACGGCGCGAACCGTTCGGCGGGCCAGGGCTTCGCTCCAGGGCAGGCCGAGTCGCCGTTGGTCTTCACGAGACAACTCGCCGCCCATGTAGCGTTCGATATAAGCGCGGTCGTGGGCCAGGGCGAGGATGTCCGGGGGACATAGCGACGGGCGCAGCAGATCCGCATCGCGGGTCAGGCCGCTGTCCACCAGGTGATCGCGCAACAGGCGAAACTTGTCCATGGGGAAGCGATGGTCCGGCGGGAACTCGGGGCTGTAGTCTTCGTGATAGATCAGCGGCAGTGGCATGGTGTTTTCAGCGGTGATTGAGTGACGGATCCTACCAGCGATGTAGACTCTGGGGCATGGAAGGGGAGTGAAAATGGAGCCGATACTGGAACTGGAAAGCGCACGGCTGCTGTTGCGGCAGTGGCGCGATGATGATTTGCCGGAATTTGCCGCCATGTGCGCCGACCCGCAGGTGATGCGGTATTTCCCGGCGCGCCTGAGCCGCCTGGAAAGCGCCGCCCTGATTGGCCGCGTGCGAGGGCATTTCGCCGAGCATGGTTTTGGTTTGTGGGCCCTGGAGCGCAAGGACACTGGCGCTTTCATTGGCTTCACCGGGCTGGGTGTGGTCGGGTTCGATGCGCCTTTCACACCGGCCATCGAAATTGGCTGGCGCCTGGCCCGGGAGCACTGGGGCCTGGGGTATGCCAGCGAGGCGGCGTGGACCGCCCTGCGTTGTGCCTTCGACCAGTTGAAGCTGGACGAAGTGGTGGCGTTCACCGCCGTGGATAACTTGCCGTCGCAAAAGGTCATGCAGGCCATCGGCATGCAGCATGATCCGGCTGACGATTTCGAACACCCGACACTCGCGGTTGGTCATCCATTGCGTCACCATGTGCTCTATCGCATCAATCGTGAGCAGTGGCTACAGACCCTGCACGGTTAGCCGACACGGACGTTTACAATGCCCGCCAAAATGGCCCGGGCCACTATCGATCCGCCGCCGCAGCATAGACTGCGCGGTTTTTGCGCTGTGTGAGGAAAGTCTGAATGAGCCACGTGTTGGAAGATCTGGTCGACCTGCTGACCCTGGAACCGATCGAAGAGAACCTGTTTCGCGGGCGTAGCCAGGACCTGGGGTTTCGCCAGTTGTTCGGCGGCCAGGTCCTGGGCCAGTCGTTGTCGGCGGCCAGCCAGACCGTGGAAGAGGCGCGCCATGTGCATTCGATGCACGGTTATTTCCTGCGTCCGGGCGACGCGGCGTTGCCGGTGGTCTACCAGGTGGACCGGGTGCGTGACGGTGGCAGTTTCAGCACGCGCCGGGTGACGGCGATCCAGAAGGGCAACCCGATTTTCACTTGCAGTGCCTCGTTCCAGTACGACGAAGAGGGCTTCGAGCACCAGAGCAGCATGCCGCAAGTCGTCGGGCCGGAGAACCTGCCGTCCGAGCTGGAACTGACCCAGCAACGTGCGCACTTGCTGCCTGAGCACATGCGCGAAAAACTGCTGTGCCCCAAGCCGATCGAGGTTCGCCCTGTCACCGAAAAGGACCCTTACAACCCGCAACCGGCCGACCCGGTGAAGTACGTGTGGTTCCGTGCCGATGGCGCCCTGGCGGATTCGCCGGCCTTGCACAAATACCTGCTGGCCTACGCGTCGGACTTCGGCCTGTTGACCACTTCGCTGCTGCCCCACGGCAAATCGGTGTGGCACAAAGATATGCAGGTCGCCAGCCTCGATCACGCCTTGTGGTTCCATGCCGACCTGCGCGCCGATGACTGGTTGCTCTACGCCATGGACAGCCCGTGGGCCGGCAACTCCCGCGGGTTCTCCCGTGGCAGCGTGTTCAACCGCGCCGGACAACTGGTGGCCTCGGTCACCCAGGAAGGCCTGATTCGCCATCGCAAGGACTGGGCATGAGCCTGGCCGAGATTCGTCACTGGGTGTTCGACATGGATGGCACGCTGACGATCGCCGTGCATGACTTCGCGGCGATTCGCGTGGCCCTGGCGATTCCGGCCGAAGATGACATCCTGACCCACCTGGCCGCGTTACCGGCGGATGAGGCAGCAGCCAAGCATGCTTGGCTGCTGGAGCATGAACGGGACCTGGCGCTGGGCTCCAGGCCAGCGCCGGGGGCGGTTGAGCTGGTGCGGGAGCTGGCTGGGCGCGGTTATCGCCTGGGCATCCTCACCCGTAACGCCCGCGAGCTGGCCCACGTCACCCTCGAAGCCATCGGCCTGGCGGACTGTTTCGCCGTGGAGGATGTGCTGGGCCGCGACGAAGCACCGCCCAAGCCCCACCCCGGTGGCCTGTTGAAGTTGGCCGAGGCCTGGAGCGTGGCGCCCGAGGCGATGGTGATGGTGGGCGATTACCGCTTTGACCTGGACTGCGGGCGTGCGGCGGGGGCGCGGACGGTGTTGGTGAACTTGCCGGATAACCCGTGGCCGGAGCTGACGGATTGGCATGCGCGCGATTGTGGGGAGTTGCGGCGGATGCTGTTGGCTTGAGCGCTGGGTTGACTGAACGATCGCTATCGCGAGCTTGCTCGTGATAAGTCCCAGTCATTCGCGACAAAACTTACTGCCCAAACAACACCTTCAGCCCCTCAGGCGAAGTCAACATCCCATCCCCGTTATGCCCAACCCCCGGCACTTCGATCAGCCGCTGGTTCAACCCCTCGGGATGACGCCGGGTCAGGTAGTCAAAAAAGAAATGCCCGCGCAGTAACCGATACGGCCCCTGGGTTTGTGCTTCGCAGCCTTTATCCAGCGCCGGATGTTCCGGGTCGGTGTCTTGTTGTCCGAGCAAATAGACGATGTCGCGCTTGACGTAGTTGTCTTCCAGTTGCGCGGGTGTTTGCCCCGCCGCGTAGGCTGGCAAGTTCTGCAGGCCGTACTTCCAATGATTGAAGCCAGGGCAACCGGCAGGGTCGAAAGCCATGGGCCGTTGCGCATCGAAGTAGGCATAGGACGACGGGTTGGCAATGACAAAACGTGGGCTGACCCGGTATTGGCCGTGGGCGAGCAGGGCATAGCGCTGCACGACCTGGGCGCCGCCGGAATGGCCGGCGATGACGATCTCTTTCACTTCGGGAAACTGCTGTCGGTCACTGACTCGCGCAACGATGTCGTCGAGTACCTGGAAGGAACTGATTGGATGGGGCCCTGTGGATAAGCCACCGGCCATCCAGTCGTTGCCTTGCCAGCGCAGGAGGTCATTGGGCAGTTGATGGCGCGCCACGTCCTGTTCGTTGAGAAACTGCGGGGCGATGATCAGGGTGGTACCCAGTTGCCCGGCCTGCCCGGCGGCCTTTTCCGTGCTGTGCAGGTAGGTGTCGGCATTGCGCAGCCGACCGTGGAGGATGATCAACACGCGCTGGATGGACGCTGGCGGTGGGCTTACGCCGACGGCCATGGCGCCACCGTTGAACTGCAGTCGCCCTTGGGCGACCACGTTGACGCCGTGTTCCTCGGCCTGGGCAACGGCGCAGCACAGCACCAGCCCGACCAACGTCCCCCACTTCATCTACAGGGTTTTCGCCGCGAACGTGTCGCACTGGCTGACCTGGCCCTGGGCGAACCCGGTCTTGAACCAGCGCACTCGCTGCGCCGACGTGCCGTGGGTGAAGGAGTCCGGCACCACGCGGCCCTGGCCTTGTTGCTGCAAGCGGTCATCGCCGATGGCATTGGCGGCGTTCAAGGCTTCCTCGATGTCTCCCGGCTCAAGCCAGTTCAGGCGTTTTTGCGCATGGTTGGCCCATACACCAGCCAGGCAATCGGCCTGCAATTCCTGGCGTACCAACAAGCCACCATCGCCCTCCATCTGCCGGCCTTGCTGGCGCGCTTCCTGGATTTTCGCCGACACGCCGAGCAGCGTCTGCACATGGTGTCCGACTTCGTGGGCAATGACGTAGGCCTGGGCGAAGTCCCCGGCGGCGGCGAAGCGTTGGGACATTTCCTTGAAGAAACTCATGTCCAGGTAGACCTGGCGGTCTGCCGGGCAATAGAACGGACCGGTCGCCGACGAGGCCAGGCCGCAGGCCGAGTTGACTCGACCGCTGAACAACACCAGTTTCGGTTGTTGGTACTGGCGTCCGGCCTGCTGGAACACCTGGCCCCAGGTGTCTTCGGTATCGCCGAGGATCGAGCGCACGAACTCGGCCTGTTCATCGTTGGCCGGCGGTGCCTGGCGGGTCTGTGAAGAGGTGGGTGCGGATTGATCCATCTGCCCGGCCAGTTGCCCGAGAATCTGCATTGGGTCCTGGCCGGTGATCCAGCCGATGCCGACGATCAGGAGGACGGCCGTCAGGCTCAAGCCCTTGCCGCCGCCGAAACGCATCCCGCCACCGCCCCCACCGTCACCGCGAGCGTCCACCACGTTGTCACTGCGGCGACCTTTTTTCCATAACATGTGGGCGTTCCTCTGATTGACCGGGGTGTCACTGTACTGCCGTTGCGGTGAGTCTAGCTTTTGAGGCGTCAGGATGCGCGTGATGCCTGAGCTTTCAGGCAACCGGCGCGGGGTTTGGTTCATCAGGGCATGAATGAATGGCGCACCGGTTCCAGAATTTGCATTACACTTTGCATATTCTAGAATCGCCGAACTTACCTTTGGATCGCCCATGGCCGGCAGTCAAATCGAACGGGTTTTCAATGTGCTGGAAAGCCTCGCCAGCGACCCTCGCGGCTGGCCGCTGTTAGGCTTGGCCGAACAGTTGCAGATTCCCAAGAGTGCCACCCACCGTTTGCTCGCCGAACTGATGCGCCTGGGCTATGTGCGCCAGAATCCCGAGAACCTGCGTTATCACTTGTCGACCCGCCTGGTCGCCATGGGCTTTCGTTATCTGTCGCGAAGCGGTGCCGACATCGTCCAGCCAGTGCTCGATCGCCTGGCACAGGAAACGGGTGAACTGGTGCGCCTGGGTGTCATCGAAGGGGAGTGCCAGACCTGGATCGCCAAATCTCAGGGGGCCCGTTCCGGCTTGCGCTACGACCCGGACATGGGACGTGAGACGCCGTTGTCCTATACCGCGTCGGGCCATGCCTGGCTGGCTTGCATGAGTGACGCCGAGGCGTTGGCGCTGGTGGCGCGCCAGGCCGTGCAAGTGCCGGAGGACGCCGGGCCAAACGCGCCACGCAGCCCGGCTGAACTGCTCCAGTACCTGCACCAGGCCCGCGAACACGGCTATGCCTGTGTCGAGGAAAGCTCGGCGATCGGCACGTCGGCCATTGCCGCTGTGGTCCGTCATCCATTGGACGGCCGGGTCATCGGCGTGTTGAGTGTTGCCGGCCCCAGCGCACGGATGACGCGGGCGCGGTTGCATGAGCTGGCACCGACCTTGCTGGCGTTTGCCGAGGAGTTATCGCAAGCCAGCCAGGCCTCGGAATTGTTCAGCTGAATGCGGTCTCGTCCGCCACAGGCAAGCCTTGCACCCCACATCACGCAACGCAGGATTCCTACATGACCGTCAGCACTCCGCTTTCCGGTGTCAATCAGGCTTTCAAGGGCATCCTGCTTATTCTGGTGGCGACGTTTCTGTTCTCCAGTCATGACGCCTTGTCGAAATATCTCTCGGGTTTCTACCCGATCATCATGGTGGTCTGGGCACGTTACGTGGTGCACACATTGTTGATGGCGGGTATTTTCCTGCCGCGCTCGGGGTTGCGGGTGCTGCGGACCAAGCGGCCTTTGTGGCAACTGGGCCGGGCGCTGTGCCTGCTGGGCACCAGTCTGTTCTTCACCACGGCGCTGTTGTATATCCCGCTGGCCGAGGCGACGGCGGTCAACTTTCTCGCGCCTGTGCTGGTCACCGCGTTGTCGGTGCCATTGCTGGGCGAACACGTGACACGCGGGCAATGGATCGCAGTGATCTTCGGCTTTATCGGGGTATTGATCATCGTCCATCCGGGCGGGGATCTGTTCACCCCGGCGGTGATATTGCCGTTCTGTTCGGCGCTGTTCTTCTGTTTCTACCAACTGCTCACGCGAAAGCTCAGCGAGATCGACAGCCCGACCACCAGCAACTTCTTCGCCGGCCTGTGCAACACCTTGGTGATGAGCGCGTTGGTGCCGTTCTTCTGGCAAGTGCCGAGCCTGTTGCACGGAGCGATGATGCTGGCGCTGGGCGCCTGCGGGATGACGGCGCACCTGATGCTGACCCAGGCCTTCCGCTTTGCCGCCCCGGCGCTGCTCGCGCCGTTCGGGTACTGCCAGATCGTGTTTGCCGGGCTGCTGGGCTGGTTGTTTTTCAGCCATACGCCGACGCTGACCACCGTGGTGGGCATCGCCCTGATCTGCTTGAGTGGGTTGGCGGCGGCGTGGCAACAGCGGCGCAAGTGACCGCCCCACAGAACCCTTTGTGGCCAGCCCAGTCCCCTGTGGCTAGCACAGTCCACTGTGGCGAGGGAGCTTGCTCCCGCTGGGCTGCGAAGCAGCCCCCGCTTTCAGGCGATTGCTGCGCAATCGAGCGGGAGCAAGCTCCCTCGCCACAGGTCTTCTCCAGCCGTATCAGTTTTCCAGGGTCGGCACCTTGCGCGGCGCCATGAAGTACAGCCAAGTCAGGGCAATGAAGTACATCGCCGGGATCAGGGTGAACAGCACGGTGTAGTTATTGTTGGTCACGGTGAGGATGTGACCCACTAGCTGGGTCATGAACATCCCGCCGATGGCCGCGCACATGCCGCCGAAGCCGAACACCGTACTCATCATGTGCTTGGGCGTGTAGTCCATCACCAGGCTCCAGATGTTGGCGGTCCAGGCCTGGTGCGCGCCGATGGCCAGGGAAATGGCGAACACTGCCATCCACAGGTTGCTTGCGCCGGCGGCCATGATCACGCCGATGATGCAGCAGGCGAACAGCAGCATGGACACCAGTCGCGCCTTGATCGGATCGAGGCCGCGACCGATCAGGAACGAAGACAGGATCCCGCCGCCCACGCTGCCGAAGTCGGCGGTGAGGTAGATGATGATCAACGGGATGCCCATCTGGGTCACGTTGATGCCCAGGTTGTACTGCTGGTTCAGGAACGGCGGCAACCAATAGAGATAGAACCAGAACACCGGCGCGGTGATCGAGTAGGCCAGGGCGAACGCCCAGGTGCCGCGCATGCGCAGGATGCGTGAGAACGGTACGCGGACCTGGTCCGGTTCGTCCTGGGCCTGGATGTAGTCCAGCTCCGATTGTTTGACGGTGGGATGGTCTTCGGGGTTGAAGTATTTCAGGCCCCAGAACACCAGCCAGATCCCGCCGAGCGCTGCCATGCACAGGAACGCGGCCTGCCAGCCCCACACGTGCAGGACCAGCGGCAACAGCATCGGGGTGAACATCGCGCCGACATTGGTCCCGGCGTTGAAGATACCGGTGGCTACGGCCCGTTCGCCCGCCGGGAACCACAGTCGTGTGGTCTTCACGCAGGCCGGGTAGTTGGCGGCTTCGGTGAGGCCGAGGATGAAGCGGCAGACCATGAAGCCCACCGCCGAGGTGGCCAGGCCGTGGGCGCCGGTCGCCAGGCTCCAGAGCAGCACGGCGCAAAAGAACACGCGCTTGACGCCGATCCGGTCGATCAGCCGCCCCTGCAACACGAAACCGACGGCATAACCGACCTGGAACCAGAAGTTGATGTTGGCGTAATCCATCGCCGTCCAGCTCATCTCCTTGGCCAGGATCGGCTGCATGACGCCCAGGGCGGCGCGGTCGATGTAGTTCAGGGTGGTGGCGAAAAACACCAGGGCGAGCATGCCCCAACGGGTCTTGCCCACGGTCATGGCGCCGCGGATCTTGTCTCCGACGCCGCCGGTGGAGGCACTCAGGCCAGTGGCCAGGCGGGAACTTTGGGAAGGAATCATAGCGGGTACCCGTTTTTGAAATTCTTATGGTCGGTCTGGGTCTGTCCATCGACGTCGGCGATCAGGGCTTGCGTCGATGTGGGGAGCGATGGTGCGCAGTGAGCAAAAAATCGTCAATTCGGCGATCGGCATTTTGTTCGATAATCGCCCAAAAAACTAACCGGATGGTACATATTGAATTGCTGAAAGAAACCGGCAGCTCAATAATCGGCTGACTCTTTAAAAAGCGGCGCACCTTTTGTAGCCGATGCCTGTCCCGGGAGCCGAAGTCATGCAGCGTTCCATTGCCACCGTGTCGTTGAGCGGTACCCTGCCGGAAAAACTCGAAGCCATTGCCGCCGCCGGTTTTGACGGGGTGGAAATCTTCGAGAACGACCTTCTCTATTACGATGGCAGCCCTCGGGAAATCAGGCAGATGTGCGCCGACCTGGGCATCGCCATCACCTTGTTCCAACCGTTTCGTGACTTCGAGGGCTGCCGCCGCGATCGCCTGTCGCGCAACCTGGAGCGGGCCGAGCGCAAGTTCGACCTGATGCAGGAACTGGGCACCGACCTGGTGCTGGTGTGCAGCAATGCCTCGGCCGATAGCGTCGGCGATGAACGGATTCTCATCGATGACCTGCGCCTGCTGGCCGAACGCGCTGGCGCACGCGGCTTGCGTATCGGTTATGAAGCGCTGGCCTGGGGGCGGCACGTGAATACTTATCAACAGGTCTGGAACATCGTGCGTCAGGCCGATCACCCAAGCCTCGGGGTGTTGCTCGACAGCTTCCACACCTTGTCCCTCAAGGGCGATCCGAGCGCGATCGCCGAGATTCCCGGCGACAAGATTTTCTTCGTGCAAATGGCCGACGCGCCGATCCTGGCCATGGACGTCCTGGAGTGGAGCCGGCATTTCCGTTGTTTCCCGGGCCAGGGCGAGTTCGACTTGCCGGGTTTCCTGGCGCCGATCATCAAGAGTGGCTACACCGGACCGCTGTCGCTGGAAATCTTCAACGACGGTTTCCGCGCCGCGCCGCCACGGGCCAATGCCGCCGATGGCCTGCGCTCGCTGCTGTACCTGGAGGAGAAGACCCGCCAGCGCCTGGCTGCAGAAGCGCCCTCCATGCGCAATACCGACATCCTGTTCGCCACGCCGCCGGCCAGCGAATACGACGGCATCGAATTCCTTGAGTTTGCCGTGGACGATAGCCTCGGCGCCAAGCTGTCCCATTGGCTGGAGCGGCTAGGGTTCGTCAAGGCCGGTCAGCATCGTTCCAAGAATGTCAGCCTGTTGCGCCAGGGCGATATCAACCTGATTCTCAACAGCGAACCGTATTCCTTTGCCCACAGCTTTTTCGAAGCCCATGGGCCGTCGTTGTGCGCCACCGCGGTGCGGGTCAAAGACAGCGCCAGCGCCCTGGAGCGGGCCGTGGCCTACAAAGGCCAGCCCTATCGTGGGTTGGTAGGCCCCAATGAACTGGAGCTGGCGGCGGTGCGCGCACCGGATGGCAGCCTGATCTATCTGGTGGACCAGCAGGCGGATGTCTACGGCACTGATTTCAATCTGCAGCCGGGCGCGGTCATTGGGGCCGGGCTCAAGCGCATCGACCACATGGCGATGGCGCTGCCGGCCGACAGCCTCGACAGTTGGGTACTGTTCTACAAGAGCCTGCTGGATTTCGAGGCCGACGACGAAGTCGTCCTGCCCGACCCTTATGGCTTGGTAAAAAGCCGTGCGCTGCGCAGCCGCTGCAGTACGATCCGCTTGCCGCTGAACATTTCCGAGAACCGCAACACCGCGATCTCACACGCGCTGTCGAGTTATCGCGGCTCCGGCGTGCATCACATCGCCTTCGACTGCGACGACATCTTCGCTCAGGTCAGTCGTGCCAAAGAGGCGGGCGTACCGTTGCTGGACATTCCGCTCAATTATTACGACGACCTGGCGGCGCGTTTCGATTTCGACGATGAGTTCCTCAGCGAGCTGGCCTACTTCAACGTGTTGTACGACCGTGACGCCCAGGGTGGCGAGCTGTTCCACGTTTACACCGAGCCGTTCGAAGGGCGGTTTTTCTTCGAGATCATCCAGCGCAAGAACGGCTACGTCGGTTATGGCGCCGCCAATGTCGCGGTGCGCCTGGCGGCCATGGCCAAGTCTCGCAGCGGTGGTTTGCGACACGCCAAGTTGTAGGGAAATCGTAAACGTGGCGGTAATGGGCCGTGTCGTGGCTTCCTTCAGTGCACGGTGCGGCCCATAATCGCCAGCCTGTGCAGTGATGGCCGTGAGCCCCGCAATGACTATGAATCCAGAGCTTTCCGCAGCCCTCGACGAACCCGTCGTCGCGCCGCGCAAGAGTCGCAAGAACAACCCGGAGAAGACCCGGGAGAACATTCTTCAGGAAGCCATCGTCGAGTTCGTCCAGCAAGGCCTGGCCGGTGCCCGGGTCGACGCCATCGCCGAGCGCATCCACACCTCAAAGCGCATGATCTACTACTACTTCGGCAGCAAGGAGCAGTTGTACGTCGAGGTGCTGGAAAAACTCTACGGTGATATCCGCACCACCGAGAGCCGCCTGCACCTGGCGGAACTGGCCCCGGTCGATGCGATCCGGCGCCTGGTGGAGTTCACCTTCGACCACCACGATCGCAATGTGGATTTCGTGCGCATCGTCTGCATCGAGAACATCCACAACGCCGAGTACGTGAAACAGTCCGGCGCGATCAAGGCGATGACCAACACCATCCTCGATTCCCTGGGCGTGATCCTGCGTCGCGGTGCCGAAGAGGGTGTGTTCCGTCCCGATCTGCAACCGCTGGATGTGCACTTGCTGATCAGTTCCTTCTGCTTTTACCGGGTGTCCAACCGCCAGACATTCGGTGAGATTTTTCAGATCGATTTGTCGGACGAAGCGATCAAGCAGCGGCATCGGCAGATGGTTTGTGAGTCGGTGTTGCGCTACCTACAGCCCTGAGCCGAACCGAATGTGGGGCTTGCTCGCGAATGCGGTGTGTCAGTCGACAAATGTGTGACGGACAAACCGCATTCTCGAGCAAGCCCGCTCCCACAGGGATAATCCCCGGGCTTTAGTGATTCATGCTCTGGAAGTGTTCCAGCATCCGCTGTGCATCTGGCGCGACGCCGCTGAACAATTCAAACGCCTTCACCGCCTGGAACACCGCCATGTTGCCGCCATCCAGCGTGCGGCAGCCAAGGGCGCGGGCGTTGCGCAGCAGTTCGGTTTCCAAGGGAAAGTAAACGATTTCCGCCACCCACAATTGGCCGTGCAACAGTTCGACCGGCACCGGCATGCCCGGTAGTTTCGCCATGCCCATGGGCGTGGTGTTCACCAGGCCATCGGCCTCGGCCATGGCGGCGGACAGGTCATGCCCGGCCCGGGCACGACCAACGCCGAAGTGTTGGTTCAGGTTGTTGGCCAAGGCCTCGGCACGACTGACCTCGACGTCAAAAATGCTCAGCGTCTGTACGCCTTCTGCCAAAAGCGCGTGGGCAACCGCCGCGCCAGCGCCTCCGGCGCCCATCTGTACCACGCGCCGACGCGCAACATCACCCAGGCCGCGGCGAAAACCCTCGGCGAACCCCAGGCAGTCGGTGTTGTGACCGATGCGCTTGCCATCCTTGAGCACCACGGTATTCACCGCGCCAATGCCCCGGGCCTCGGGCGACAGCTCATCGAGCAGCGGGATGATCGCCTGCTTGCAGGGAAAGGTGATGTTCAGGCCGGTAAAACTCATGCGCTCGGCGGCCTTGAGCAAATCGGCCAAGGCGCCGCTGTCGAGTTTCAGCGCATCGAGGTCGATCAGCCGATAGAGGTAACGCATGCCTTGGGCATCACCCTCATGCTCATGGAGTGCCGGCGTGCGAGAGGCCTGGATGCCCGCGCCGATCAGGCCGGCCAGCACAGTGATATTCGACATGCTCATCAACCCTTCAACCGTTGACTGAAATGTTCAAGGGCCAGGCGATAACCATGGCTGCCAAACCCGCACATCACGCCAATGGCGACGGATGAGACGAAGGAGTGATGACGGAAGGTTTCACGGGCGTGGACGTTGGACAGGTGGACTTCGATGACCGGTACTTCGCTGGCCACCAGGGCATCGCGGATCGCCACGGAGGTGTGGGTCCAGGCCGCCGGGTTGATGACGATACCGGCACACCGGCCACGGGCGCCGTGAATCCAGTCCAGCAGCTCGCCTTCCTGGTTGGTCTGGCGAAATTCCACCGCCAGGCCGAACTCTTCAGCGGCGCGGCCGCACAGTGCCGAGATGTCAGCCAGGGTTTCATGGCCATAAGTCGCCGGCTCGCGGGTGCCGAGCAGGTTCAGGTTCGGGCCGTTGAGCACCAGAACGATCGGAGGCATCGCAATTTCTCCACATTTTTATTGTTGGTGTCGGCCAGGTTTCAGCCGTTGGAGATAAATTGTACTAGATGGTTAATTTGGTCAAATAAAGCCGACGTCATTGGCCATTAAGTGTTCGATGATCGAACATGGACCTCACAGGTCGGTAATTTGGAGACGGAAACTGTGGCGAGGGAGCTTGCTCCCGCTCGGTTGCGCAGCAACCGCAAAAAGCTTGGGGCTGCTGCGCAGCCCAGCGGGAGCAAGCTCCCTCGCCACAGGGTAATCCTTCACCCCAAAAGGAGGGCTTACCGCCGAGTCAGCAACACCCCGGATTCCATATGATGGGTCCAGGGAAATTGATCGAACAACGCGCAACGCGTAATGCGGTGGGTGTCGTGCAGTTGCGCGATGTTGGCCGCGAGGGTTTCGGGATTGCAGGAAATGTACAGGATGTTGTCAAAACGGCGGGTCAGCTCGCAGGTGTCCGGGTCCATGCCGGCGCGAGGCGGGTCGACGAAGACGCTGCCGAATTCGTAGCTTTTGAGGTCGATGCCATGCAAACGACGGAACGGCCGGACTTCGTTCAGGGCTTCGGTCAGCTCTTCGGCGGACAGGCGCACCAGCGTGACGTTATCCACCGCGTTTTCGCTGAGGTTGCTCAGCGCGGCGTTCACCGAGGTCTTGCTGATCTCGGTGGCCAGCACTTTGCGCACACGGGTGGCCAAGGGCAGGGTGAAGTTGCCGTTGCCGCAATACAACTCCAGCAGATCGTCGCTGCGATCGCCCAGCGCCTCGTAGGCCCAGTTGAGCATCTTCTGGTTCACCGTGCCATTGGGCTGGGTGAAGGCGCCTTCGGGCTGGCGATAGCTGAAGGTACGACCGCCCACTTCGAGTTTCTCCACCACGTAGTCATGGCCGATCACTTCGCGCTTGCCCTTGGAGCGGCCAATGATACTCACGCCCAGGTCGCTCGCCAGCTTCGAGGCGGCGGTGTGCCAATGCTCGTCCAGCGGGCGGTGATAACACAGGGTGATCATCGCATCGCCGGCCAGGGTGGTCAGGAACTCCACCTGGAACAGCTTGTGGCTCAGGGGCGCGCTGGCTTGCCAGGCGGCCTTGAGTTGCGGCATCAACTGGTTGATGCGCAGGCTGGCAATGGGGAATTGCTCGATGAGGATCGGCGTGCGCTTGTCGTCCTGGGAGAACATTGCGTAATGCCGTTCGCCGGCCTCGCGCCACAGGCGGAATTCGGCGCGCAGGCGGAAGTGCTCCAGCGGCGAATCGAACACCGCAGGTTCTGGTGCATCGAACGGCGCCAACAGGTCACGCAAGCGGGTGACCTTGTCCTGGAGCTGAGCGGTGTAGGCGTGGGAATCAAAAGTCATGCGTTGAACCAACCCAACTTGATCACGAACAGGATCGACAGGATGACCAGCGCCGGGTTCAACTCACGGCCACGGCCGGACACCAGTTTGATGGCGGTCCAAGCGATGAAACCGAAGGCGATGCCGTTGGCGATGGAATAGGTGAACGGCATCGCCAGGGCGGTGATCACCACGGGGGCGGCCACGGTGATGTCGTCCCAATCGATTTCCGCCAGGCCCGAAGTCATCAGCACGGCGACGAACAGCAAGGCCGGCGCGGTGGCGAAGGCCGGGACGCTGGCGGCCAGTGGCGAGAAGAACAGCGCCAGCAGGAACAGGATCGCCACGATGACGGCGGTCAGGCCGGTGCGCCCACCCGCGCTGACACCCGCTGCCGATTCGATGTAGCTGGTGGTGGTGGACGTGCCCAGCAGCGAACCGGCCATGGCGGCGGTGCTGTCGGCGATCAACGCACGGCCCATCTTCGGCATGTGCCCGTCCTTGCCCATCAGCCCGGCGCGCTTGGCGACGCCGATCAACGTGCCGGAGTTGTCGAACAGGTCGACGAACAGGAAGGCGAAGATCACGCTCACCAAGCCGATGTCCAGGGCGCCCTTGATGTCCAATTGCAGGAAGGTCGGGGCCAGGGACGGTGGCATGGAGATCACGCCGCCGAACGGCGTGAATCCCATCAGGATCGACACGATGGTGACCGCCAGGATGCCGATCAGCACCGCTCCACGCACTTTCAGCGCTTCGAGGCCGACGATCAGGACGAAGCCGAGGGTCGCGAGGATCGGCGCCGGTTGCTTCAAGTCGCCGAGGCCGACCATGGTCGCCGGGTTTTTCACCACGATGCCGGCGTTGTTCAGGGCGATTAGCGCCAGGAACAGGCCGATGCCAGCGGCAATGGCCGAGCGCAGCGGCAGCGGGATGCTATTGATGATCCATTCGCGGATACGAAAGATCGACAATATGAAGAACAGTACGGCGGAGATGAACACTGCGCCCAGCGCCACTTGCCAGGTGTGACCCATGTGCAGGACCACGGTGTAGGTGAAGAAGGCATTCAGGCCCATGCCCGGTGCGAGGGCGATCGGGTAGTTGGCGATCAGGCCCATGACCGTGGAGCCAATGGCCGCTGCCAGGCAGGTGGCGACGAACACCGCGCCTTTGTCCATGCCGGTTTCACCGAGGATGCTCGGGTTGACGAACAGAATGTAGGCCATGGCCAGGAAGGTCGTGACGCCCGCCAGGATCTCGGTCCGCACGTTGGTGTTATGTGCCTTGAGTTGAAACAGCCTTTCCAGCATGTCTGCTCCCCGTGGCGCGCCCGGCGCCGTGAATGTATCGACCTCAACAGCAAAGCACAGGTCGCCAGGGGCGCCCGGGAATTTTCTGCGGGTCGGAAAAAGCCGCGCATCATACCAGCAGCGTAGCGTTGTGGCTGCGATCGTCGTCGATGTTTTGCCAACGCGCCAAGTGGGCCATACTGCGCGCGGTTCCGGGAGGTCTCTATGTATTGCATGAATAAAAAGCTGCTGGCGGCGGTGGGTTGCATGCTGGGTGGGTGGTTGTCCGGACAGGCCGCCAATGCCGCGTCGGCGCCGCCCTTGAGCGAGGTCAAGGTGCTCAAGGTCGAGTCGCCGGCCTGTGGCTTCGAGGATATCGCGCCAGGGCAGGCACAGACCCGTTGCGATCACAATGGGCCGGGTATCAAGGTCTACGTGCTGGAGGTCGGCTACGGTCGGCAGCCCAGTGTCACGCTGGACGGTTTCGAGGTCGATGGCACCCGCTCGCCGGTGTGTGCGTACAGCAATGGTAATCTCAACGATTGTTCGGCCCAGACCAGAGTCGTCGGCTATTTGTACATCTTCGATCTGAAGGGCAAGCAGGAAGGCACCTTCAACTTCAGCAACATCTCGATCAATGCACCGGGCAATCGGATGTCGGCCCAGCTGTACATTAAATGACCTGTCGGCATGACAAGCTGAACGCGGCCCGGCAAACCTGACTAGGCTTCAGGAACCACCCCATCGGAGAGCGCGCCCATGATGCCTGGAACCAAGCTGCCTCGAGCCCTGATTACGGTCGCCGAAGGTGTCGATGACCTGCAGACAGTCACCCTGATCGACGTGCTGCGTCGAGCGCAGATCGAAGTGGTGGTGGCAAGCATCGAAGGGCGGCGGATGCTCACCTGTGCCCGCGGCACGCGCCTGACCGCCGATGGCATGTTGGTGGACATGCTTGTGCAGGATTTCGACCTGATCGTTCTGCCCGGCGGCATCATCGGTGCCCAACACCTGGCAAACCATCAGCCGCTGCAACAGCTGGTCAAGGACCAGGCCGCCACCGGACGGTTTTTCGCCGCCATCGCCGAAGCCCCGGCCCTGGCGCTACAGGCCTTTGGCGTCCTGCGCCAGCGGCGCATGACCTGCCTGCCGGCGGTGAGCCAGCAACTGTCTGGTTGCAGCTTTGTCGATCAACCCGTGGTGGTGGATGGCAACTGCATCACGGCCCAGGGTTCGGCCGCCGCCCTGGCATTTGCCTTGACGTTGGTGGAACAACTCAGTGGCAAGGGCGTGAGGAGCGTGGTGGCGGCGGAGTTGCTGGCCTGACGGACATCAAGCGTGTTGTGGGAAAGGTTCAATCACAGGCTGCACGCGCTGCTCGGCTTGCCACAAATCGTAATCGGTCTGGACGCCCAGCCAGACCCTGGCCTTGCCGATCCCGGCACGCTCCAGGCGCACAGCCAGGTCGGGGCTGACGGGCGCATGACCATGCAAGATCCGGGAAAGATGAGGCCGGGCGAAACCCAGGTGTCGCGCCAGTTCGGTGACGGTGATACCCAGTTCGGGCAGCACGTCCAACCGCAAGGTTTCGCCTGGGTGTGGCGGATTGTGCATGGGCATGTTCCAGCCTCCTGATCAGTGGTAGTCCAGATAATCGACCAGTTCGATATCGGACCCGATGAAGCGAAAAATGATTCGCCAGTTTCCCATGGGATCGAGTGTAAGGCGATACATTACACTTGAAGCGGTATTTTTATACCGCACATGCCAGGCGAATCTGTGCATCCTGCGGTTTACAAGGCTTTGTGGAGCGTCGAAATTGCCTTGAACGCTTCGCCTCACCCTGAAGTCGTACCCCTTATGACGGCGGTTTTCCAAAACGCCGCGAGTACGACCAACCGTGAGGTGTTCCATGAGCGCGACCCTGTCCGAAGCGACGCAGGCGTCCTTCGTCCGTCATCCGATCCATCTGACACTCAATGGCCAGGTGCATGAACTGCAGGTGTTGCCCTGGACTACCTTGCTGGACCTGCTGCGTGAGCAACTGGACCTGGTGGGCAGCAAGAAAGGCTGCGACCACGGCCAATGCGGCGCCTGTACGGTGTTGCGCGATGGCAAGCGGATCAATGCCTGCCTGACCTTGGCGGTGATGTGCGACGGCGCCGAGTTGACCACCATCGAAGGCCTTGCCGGTGACGACGGATTGCATCCCATGCAGCAGGCGTTCATCACCCATGACGCGTTCCAGTGCGGCTATTGCACGCCGGGGCAGATCTGCTCGGCGGTGGGCTTGGCCAACGAGGGTCGGGCGAAGACCCGTGGGCAGATCAGCGAGTTGATGAGCGGCAACCTGTGCCGCTGCGGCGCCTACACCAACATTCGCGATGCCATTGAAGAGGCTCTGCCACTTTGCCGGCAGGGAGGTGATCAATGAATCCCTTCCAATACAGCAAGCCCGACACCGTGCAGGCGGCCGTCGATCTGTCGAGCCCGGTTTCCCGCTTCATCGCCGGCGGCACCAACCTGCTGGACCTGATGAAGGAAAACATCACCCGTCCCGAGCACCTGATCGACATCACCGGGTTGCCCCTGGCGGACCTCAGTGAAACCCCTTCCGGCGGGGTGATGATCGGTGCGCTGGTGAGCAATGCCGACCTGGCCTGGCACCCGTGGATCGAGCGCCGCTATCCGCTGCTGGCCCAGGCCATCCTGGCGGGTGCCTCGCCGCAACTGCGCAACATGGCCAGCACCGGCGGCAACCTGCTGCAACGCACCCGCTGCTATTACTTCTATGACGCGAGCGTACCGTGCAACAAACGCCGGCCCGGCAGCGGTTGCCCGGCCCGGAGCGGTTTGAACCGGATCCACGCGATTTTCGGTGCCAGCGATCAATGTGTCGCCACCCACCCCTCCGACATGTGCGTGGCCTTGGCCGCTCTGGAGGCGGTGGTCCATGTCCTGGGGCGGGGCGGGGCGCGGACCATCGAGTTCGCCGACTTCCATCGCCTGCCCGGCGACGCCCCGGAACGGGACAATCAACTGGCCGACGATGAGCTGATCACCGCTATCGAATTGCCTGCCGTCGGTTTTGCCGAGCATAGCCACTACTTGAAGATCCGTGACCGCGCCTCCTACGCGTTTGCGCTGGTGTCGGTGGCGGCGGCGCTGGAACTGGATGGGCCGGTGATTCGCCAGGCGCGCCTGGCCCTGGGAGGTGTGGCGCACAAACCGTGGCGCGACCGGGCCGTGGAGAGTTGGCTGACCGGGCAGGCCGTCAGCCGCGAAACCTTTACCGCCGCTGCCGACGCGCTGCTGCAAAACGCCGAGCCGCTGGAGCACAACGGCTTCAAAGTCAGACTGGCGCGCCGGGCGATTGTCCGTGCCTTGAGTGACGCCGCATTGGGTTGCGCACCCCAGGGAGGACACGCCTGATGAACGCTCCGAGCAAATCCATAGGGCAACCCCTCGACCGGGTCGACGGCCTGCTCAAGGTGACGGGCCAGGCCCGTTACGCCGCTGAATACCCCGAGGACGGCTTGCTGCACGGCAGCGTCGTCTCCGGTACGGTCGCCCGTGGTCGTGTAGTGCGCATCGATGCGTCCCGAGCCCTGGCACTGCCCGGCGTGGTCGCGGTCATCGACCACACCAACCGGCCGAGGATCGCCAGCTACGACGAGCCCTACCAGGATGCCGATGCGGCGGACGGCTCGCCGTTCCGGCCGTTGTACAACGACCAAGTGCTTTACAGCGGCCAGCCGCTGGCCCTGGTGGTGGCGGAAAACCTTGAGCTGGCCCGGTATGCCGGTTCGCTGGTTGAAATCGAATACGACGCCGAGGCGCATCAGACCGATCTGATCACCTTGCAATATGACGCCCATCCGGCACCGGCCGAACTGCCCAAGCCTCGTGGGAATTTTCAGGGCGAGTACGCCAGCTCCGCGCTCAGCGTGGATGTGTCCTACAGCACGCCGGTCGAACACCACAACCCGATGGAACCACACGCCTCTACCGTGCTGTATCAGCCTGACGGCACCCTGCACATCCACGACAAGACCCAAGGCACGCAGAACTGCCAGGCCTATGTGCAAAAGGTCTTCGGCCTGGAGCAAGAACAGGTGCGGGTGTTTGCCGCGTTTGTCGGCGGCGCCTTCGGTTCCGGGCTGCGCCCGCAATATCAATTGCCGTTGGCCGTGATGGCGGCACTGGCCCTCAAGCGCTCGGTGCGGGTCAGCCTGACGCGCCAGCAGATGTTCACCTTTGGCTATCGTCCGCGAACCCTCCAGCGCGTACAGTTGGGGGCGGCGGCCAACGGTCGCTTGCTGGCTGTGGCGCACAGCGCTATCGGCCAGACCTCGCGCTTCGAGGACTTCACCGAGCATGTGGTGGAGTGGAGCGGCATGCTCTATCACTGCGACAACGTCGAGCTGACTTACAAACTGGTGCCGCTGGACGTCTACACACCCTTGGACATGCGCGCCCCCGGTGCCGCCCTCGGCTTGATTGGCCTGGAGTGCGCCATGGATGAACTGGCCTGTGCCCTGGCGATCGATCCGATCCAGCTGCGCTTGATCAACTACGCCGAACGCAACGAGAACGAAGGTAAGCCGTATTCCAGCAAGGAACTGCGTGAGTGCTATGCCCAAGGTGCCCATCGTTTCGGCTGGGACAAGCGCAACCCGGAACCGCGCAGCATGCGTGAAGGCCGGCAACTGGTGGGTTGGGGCATGGCCGGTGGTGTGTGGGAAGCCATGCAGCAGAAGGCCAGCGCCCAGGCGTCGCTGGATACCCATGGCAAGCTGACTGTCAGCAGCGCCACCACTGACATCGGCACCGGGACCTACACGGTCATGACCCAGATCGCTGCCGAGGCGTCAGGCGTTTCCCTTGAGGACGTCACGTTTGTCCTGGGGGATTCATCGCTGCCCAGCGCGCCGCTGCAGGGCGGCTCGTTCACCGTATCGTCGGTAGGCACCGCCGTACAGCAGGCCTGTGAAGCACTGAAGGAAAAACTCCTGGCCGTGGCTCGCCAGGCATGTCCGGCCTTCAGTGGCGCGACCCTTGAGCAAGTGACGTTTGTCGATGGTCAGCTGCGGCTCGGCGAAGCGAGCGTTGCGCTCGCGGAGCTGGCGCAGAAAAGCGGCGAGACGCCGTTGCAAGCCCAGGTCACTGCCGAGCCGGATGCAAAACGCCAGGCCTACGCCACGGCCACTCACTCGGCGGTGTTTGTCGAGGTGCTGGTGGACGAAGACCTGGGGGCGGTGAAGGTCAATCGTGTGGTCAGCGCCATCGCCGCCGGCCGGGTCATCAACCCGAAAACCGCCCGCAGCCAGATTCTCGGTGGCGTGGTGTGGGGCGTCGGCATGGCCTTGCACGAAGAAACCTTGACGGACCACGCCCTGGGTCGCCACATGAACCACAACCTGGCCGAGTATCACCTGCCGGTTAACGCCGACATTGGCGACATTGAGGTGATTTTCGTCGAGGAACATGACGAGATCGTCAATGCGCTCGGGTCCAAGGGCGTGGGTGAAATCGGTATCGTCGGGGTGGCCGCGGCGGTGGCCAATGCGATTTACCACGCCACCGGCAAGCGGGTGCGGGACTTTCCCATCACCCTCGACAAGTTGCTCTAGGCTTTTGCTTCATCCACGGGTTCGTGCATCCGGTCACGGTTGGCCAGGGTCGGGAACAGCTTGATCCAGGTCCCGGTCACCAGCAGCGTACCGACGCCGCCCATGACCACCGCCGGCACCGTGCCGAACCAGTGGGCGGTGAGGCCGGATTCGAACTCGCCCAACTGGTTCGAGGCGCCGATGAACAGCCCGTTCACCGCACTGACCCGGCCGCGCATTTCATCCGGTGTTTCCAGTTGTACGAAGGAGGCGCGGATCACCATGCTGATCATGTCCGCCGCGCCCAGCACCACCAGCACCGCCAGGGAAAACCAGAACGAGGTGGAGAGGCCGAAAGCAATGGTGGCGACGCCAAACACGCCTACAGCCGTGAACATCACCCGGCCGACTTTGCGCTCCACGGCAAACCGCGCCAGCCACAGCGACATCAGCAAGGCCCCGACCGCCGGTGCCGAGCGCAACAGACCCAGGCCCCAGGGGCCGGTGAGCAGGATGTCCTTGGCAAACACCGGCAGCAACGCCGTCGCGCCGCCGAGCAACACCGCGAACAGGTCCAGGGAGATCGCCCCGAGAATGTCCGGGCGACTGCGGATGAAGCGAATCCCGGCCAACAACGAATCCAGCGTCGCCTTGCCTTTGTTCAGTGGCGTCTGCCGGGCCGGCAGGTTGAGCATCAGGCAACAGGCGATGATGTAGAGCAGCACCGTCGGCCCATAGACCCAGACACTGCCAAAGGCATAGAGCAAGCCGCCGAGCGCCGGGGCGACGATGGTGGCCGACTGCTGGGCCGATTGCGCGGCGGCCACGGCACGGGGAAACAGCGCAGCCGGCACGATGCTCGGCAGCAGCGCCTGGGTGGTGGGCATTTCGAAGGAGCGGGCGGCGCCCAGCAGGAAGGCGAGGATGAAGATCATCTCCCGCGTGACGTTGTCAGTGGCGCTGCCGATCACCAGCGCCAAGGCAATCATCGCCTGCAATGTCTGGCAGATGGCCGCCACCTTGCGGCGGTCATAACGGTCGGCCACATGCCCGGTGTGGAGCATGAACAGCACGCGCGGGGCAAACTCCACCAACCCCACCAGGCCAAGGTCCAGGACGTTGCCGGTCAGTTGATAGAGGTTCCAGCCGATGGCCACGGTGAGCATCTGGAAGCCACTGGCGGTGAATATCCGGGCCAGCCAGAAGGCGATGAAGGGACGATGGTGACGGAGCAGCAGCGGCGCTTGGCTGGGCATCTGGGGCGGGTCCGGTGAGGAAGGCCACGCGATTATCGCCGAGCTGTAACTGGAAATTACGTCGGGCGGAAAAAATAGTTAGCCAAACATCGATCCGGAACAATGCACGATTTCTGGGGCAAGGGGACTTGTGGCGAGGGGACTATTGTGGCGAGGGGATTTATCCCCGCTGGGTCGCGAAGCGGCCCCCAAGATTTCGCCGACGATGAAATTGGCGAGTGCTGTGCACTCGACGGGGATAAATCCCCTCGCCACAAAGGATTTCCACCAGCGGCAGCTTCTGCGCCCCGCACTGAGACAACCTGTCACGCGACAAACGACCACGCCGTTCATCGACGAGAATGCGGCTACTCTTTGATCATTGCTTGATTCAGATCAATGCCTTTCGGGGCGTTGGGTTGGCGGCCATCCGGCCAGCGTCCTGCGTTGTGACGGTTTTAAAAAAAGAACGATTTGAAAAGCATCGCACTCCATATCCCTGGAGGCTGGTGCAAGCCCCGCCCGCAGCCGGTTTTACCTGACAGAGGAAGACTTATGTTCGGTTTGGAGGCGCTCGATCTCGCCCGAATCCAGTTCGCGTTCACCATTTCGTTCCACATCCTGTTCCCGGCCATCACCATCGGCCTGGCGAGTTACCTGGCGGTACTCGAAGGCTTGTGGCTCAAGACCCGCGACGACACCTACCGCGACCTGTACCACTTCTGGTCGAAGATATTTGCCGTCAACTTCGGCATGGGCGTGGTGTCCGGGTTGGTCATGGCCTATCAGTTCGGCACCAACTGGAGCCGTTTCTCGGACTTCGCCGGTGCGGTGACCGGGCCGTTGCTGACCTACGAGGTGCTCACGGCGTTTTTCCTCGAGGCGGGTTTCCTTGGCGTGATGCTGTTCGGCTGGAATCGCGTCGGCCGCGGTTTGCATTTCTTTTCCACGGTCATGGTGGCGATCGGCACCTTGATCTCGACCTTCTGGATCCTGTCCTCCAATAGCTGGATGCAAACCCCCCAGGGTTACGAAATCATCGACGGCCGGGTGATCCCGGTGGACTGGCTGGCGGTGGTGTTCAACCCTTCGTTTCCTTATCGATTGCTGCACATGTCCACGGCGGCGTTCGTGGCCACAGCGTTCTTCGTTGGCTCGTCGGCGGCCTGGCATTTGCTGCGCGGTCGCGATACCCCGGCCATCCGCCGGATGCTGTCGATGGCGATGTGGATGGCCTTGCTGGTGGCGCCGATACAGGCGGTCATCGGCGACTTCCATGGCCTGAACACCCTCAAGCATCAACCGGCGAAAATCGCCGCCATCGAAGGCCACTGGGAAAACGTCGGTAATGAACCGACCCCGCTGATCCTGTTCGGCTGGCCCGACATGCAAGCGGAAAAAACCAAGTACGCCGTGGAAATTCCTTACCTGGGCAGCCTGATCCTGACCCACAGCCTGGACAAGCAGGTGCCGGCCCTCAAGGAATTCCCGCCTGAGGACCGACCGAACTCGACCATCGTGTTCTGGTCGTTCCGGGTCATGGTCGGCCTCGGCTTGCTGATGATTTTCACTGGGCTGTGCAGCCTGTGGCTGCGCCGCAACGATCGGATCTATCAATCCCGGCCGTTTCTCTACATGGTGCTGTGGATGGGGCCGTCCGGTCTGGTCGCGATCCTGGCCGGCTGGTTTACCACGGAGATCGGCCGCCAGCCGTGGGTGGTCTATGGCTTGATGCGCACGGCCGATGCTTCGTCCGGCCACAGCTTCGCGCAGATGAGCATCACCCTGGTGCTGTTCGTCGTGGTGTATTTCGCGCTGTTCGGCGCCGGCCTGAGTTACATGATGCGTCTGGTGCGCAAGGGGCCGGAGGCCCACGAAACCGAGCCGAGCGACGGTGGCCCGGGTCAGAAACGTACGCCGGCCCGGCCATTGTCGGCCGCCGATGACGGCGACGACATGGACCATAACCAACGCTCGAACAAGGGGAATTGAATCATGGGTATTGATCTTCCGCTGATCTGGGCCGTGGTCATCATCTTCGGCATCATGATGTACGTGATCATGGACGGCTTCGACCTGGGGATCGGCATTCTCTTCCCCTTCGTCAAGGGCGAGCGCGACCGCGACGTGATGATGAACACCGTGGCACCGGTCTGGGACGGTAACGAAACCTGGCTGGTGCTGGGCGGTGCCGGGCTGTTCGGAGCGTTTCCGCTGGCCTACTCGGTGGTGCTTTCGGCGCTGTACCTGCCGTTGATCCTGATGCTCATCGGCCTGATCTTCCGCGGCGTGGCCTTCGAATTCCGCTTCAAGGCCAAGGCTGAGAAGCGTCACCTCTGGGATAAGGCATTCATTGGTGGCTCGCTGACGGCCACTTTCTTCCAGGGTGTGGCGCTGGGGGCGTTCATCGACGGATTCGAGGTGGTCAATCGCCAGTTCGTCGGCGGCTCCCTGGGCTGGTTCACGCCATTCGCGATGTTCTGTGGCCTGGCGTTGATCGCCGCCTATGCGCTGCTCGGCTGCACTTGGTTGATCATGAAGACCGAGGGCAAATTGCAAGAACAGATGCATGACTTGGCCCGGCCGCTGGCGTTCGTGGTGCTGGCGGTGATCGGCATCGTCAGCATCTGGACGCCGCTGGCCCATGCGGACATTGCGGCCCGCTGGTTCACCCTGCCGAACCTGTTCTGGTTCCTGCCGGTGCCGATCCTGGTGCTGGTGACCATGTATGGATTGTTCCGCGCCGTGGCGCGCAACGCCAATTACATGCCCTTCATCCTGACGCTGGTGCTGATCTTCCTCGGCTACAGCGGCTTGGGCATCAGTCTGTGGCCGAACATCGTGCCGCCGTCCATCTCGATCTGGGACGCTTCGTCACCGCCCCAGAGCCAGGGTTTCATGCTGGTGGGCACACTGTTCATCATTCCGTTGATCCTGGTGTACACCTTCTGGAGTTACTACGTGTTCCGCGGCAAGGTGACCCATGACGACGGTTACCATTGAGGGCGTCGAGCATGGGCAAACCTGACTTGAAGGACATCGAGGCCGCCGAGCGCAAGCCCCTCTGGCAGCGGCTCGGTTGGCTGGCGCTGATCTGGGCCGGCAGTGTGCTGGCGCTGTTCATCGTTGCCAGCCTGATGCGGATGTTCATGAATGCCGCGGGCCTGACCACTTACTGATTGCCCTGTGGGAGCCGAGGTGCTTGCATCGCGAGCAAGCTTTGCTTGCGCAGGGGACGATTTATTTGCGGGCTTTGAGGATCACGAACTTCGGCGTGGCGGCCACTTGCTCGACACCACGGAACAATCGCGCCAGTTTGCTGTGGTAACCCAGGTGCCGGTTGCCGACGATGTACAGCGCGCCGCCCACCACCAGTGCTTCGCGAGCCTGCTGGAACATCCGCCAGGCGAGGAAATCGCCCACCACTTGCTGCTGGTGGAAGGGCGGATTGCACAGCACCACGTCCAGTGACTGCGCCTCTTGTCCGGCCAGGCCATCACCGGCCCGCAGGGTCACTTCGCGCTCGCCCAGGGCCGCACGCCAATTCTCGGCGGCCGATTGCACGGCCATATACGACTCGTCCACCAGGGTGTAATGGGCCTCGGGGTTTTGCAGGGCACTGGCGATGGCCAGCACACCGTTGCCGCATCCCAGGTCCGCGACCCGGGCCGTCCCGAGGTTTTTCGGCAGATGTGGCAGGAACGCGCGGGTGCCGATGTCCAGGCCTTCGCGGCAGAACACATTGGCGTGGTTGAGCAGCTCGATCTTGGGCTCGTCCAGCCGGTAACGCGTGGGGTAGGGCGATACGATCGGCGCACTGCCTTGTGAAGCGCCGGGTTGTGGCGTAGCAATCAACAGCCGCGCTTTTTTTACCGCCAGGGAGGCCTGCACCGGGCCGATATACCGCTCCAATAAATCGCCAGCGGCCCGGGGCAGGTGCTTGATCATGGCCCCGGCGATCACCTGGGCACCTGGTGCCAGTTGGCCTTGCAGGCGAATCAGCTGTTCCTCCAGCAGGGCCAGGGTTTTTGGTACTTTGACCAGGACACGATCGAATGGGCCAGTCAGTGGCGCGCTGGCGGGCAACGTCGGCACCGCATCGAAGGGGCGGCCGTTGCGCACCAGGTTTTTCTCCAGTGCTTGCAACGCGAGGAAGGAGTCACCGCTGCTGGTGACATCGACCTTGCCGGCCAGGCTGGCCGCCAGGGCACCGAAGCCATCATTGAGCACCAGGACCCGAGTCTGCTTGCTTGGCTGTTGTTCGGCCAGGTACGCGAGCAGGTATTCATCGGCCGCATCGAAGGCTTGCAGTGGTTCGTTCTGCTGTTCGGGTTGGCGGATCAGGTCGAGTTGGGCGAAGGGGCTGTCGAGCAGGGGCATGGCTGGGGACTCTGGAGATCAACGAATGTCCCGCTGCCTGGAGGTAGGTGTCTGGGCGGGACCGCCTGAATGAACGGCGTCGCGTGCAAGAAGCGGCATCATTCAAGTGGGACCGTAAATGGTACGTTTTTTTGTTGCACATTACTCGCGGGTTTTTCAGCCGGGTGGTGTCACTCCACTGTTCAGATCACATGGATTTGGGCTGCTTTTGCCACCGCTGAAATTTTATTGCTGACGTTCAGTTTCCGCATGCAACTGCATACATGGAAATTCACGGTTCGTTCGGAAAGACAGAGAATCCTGCCCACTTCCGACGCGGTCTTGCCTTCGGCAGACCACCTCAACACTTCGATCTCCCTGGGTGACAGGTGGCATTTGGGCTGGACTGCCAGGGCGTCAGACAGTTTTTTGCTGGCGAGTGCGTGCAGCTTTTGACTGGCGAAGATGGCGTAGCCGAGATTTGCATAGTGCTCCTCGATATCAATGGGACAATGGGACCGAGCCAGGCTGAACAGGCTGCAACGTGCCCCTTTGTCATCATGAACGGCTTGGGTCCAGCCATACTTGAGTCCCTGTCGATTAAGTTCTCTCCATAACTTGGGGGCTTGAGCAAAAACAGTCTCATCCCACAAGATGGGGAGTGGTGATTGATTGCAATGTGCTACTAATGGATCGTTCGACGCATAGCCATTTTGTTCATAAAGTCTGTCCCATCCATAAGGGTAGTTATTCAGGTTCACCTTGCTAGTGTGCTTGTCGGGGCTTCCTAGATAGGTTGCAAATGCGCAATATTCAAATCCCTGATTGTTAAAGAAATTCAGGACCAGACGATAGGCCGTCTGCAGGTCCTTCTCGTAGGATAACTTCCTCAATAACAAGTCCTTCCACTTGTCCATCGCTCTCTCCTGGGTTTGATTCGTCCATGCGGATCCAATCCATGATGCGAAATTTGAGTGTAGGACTATTCTTAATTGGTAGTGAGTTTTTTTTAGTTTGCTTACATTTTGAAATGTTTAAGAAGCTAAACTTTTTAGTTGGTTTTTTTACAGTTTTGTGAGTTTTGTATAAGTTAAGTAAAAGATTTTGATGGTCAGACGCTGTTTGTGGCTAAAGTGCCATTACTCGTCATCGGTGGTGGAGACGCTCGCTTTGCGGGACACTGCAAGTCTTGTCCCATTGGAGTGGCTCATGACCGACAGCGCAGAGAAGTTCACCCGCCAAACCCTGCTCGATGTCCAGCCGTTGACGTCTCATTTGTTTACTTTGCGCACGACCCGGGATCGAGGCTTTCGCTTTCGGGCGGGTCAGTTTGCCCGGCTGGGGGTCGTCAGGGCGGATGGAACCACCGTCTGGCGGGCGTATTCCATGGTGTCTTCGCCGTTCGACGAGTTCCTCGAATTCTTTTCCATCGTGGTTCCCGATGGCGAGTTCACCAGTGAGCTCAGCCGCCTGCAGCCGGGGGACGAACTGTTGGTGGATCGCCAGGCTTTCGGCTACCTGACGCTGGATCGCTTTGTCGATGGTCGGGATTTGTGGTTGCTGTCTACTGGGACGGGTGTGGCGCCGTTTCTTTCTATCCTCCAGGATTTCGAGGCCTGGGAAAAATTCGAGCGGATCATCCTGGTGTACAGCGTGCGCGAGGCGCAGGAGCTGGCGTATCAGGCGCTGATCAAGGAACTGCCCCAGCGCGACTACCTGGCCGAGTACGCTCACAAGTTTCGTTTCATTGCGACCGTCACCCGTGAGCAGCATCCGGGGGCGCTCAATGGGCGGATCACCACGCTGATTGAAAATGGCGAGCTGGAGCGGGCGGCCGGCGCAGCGCTGGCGCCGGAGCATTCGCGAGTGATGCTGTGCGGCAATCCGCAGATGATCGATGACACGCGCAAGTTGCTCAAGGCCAGGGGGCTGCAACTGAGCCTGACCCGTCGGCCGGGCCAGGTGGCGGTGGAAAACTACTGGTAGGCTGTCAGTGACTGACTGCCTCAGGGCCGCTCGTTCTGGGCCTTGAGTAGATCGCGAATCTCACTCAGCAGCAGTTCTTCCTTGGTCGGGACAGGAGGCGCGCTGGGGGCTACGGCTTCTTCGCGCTTGAGGCGGTTGATCGCCTTGACGCCCATGAAAATGGCGAACGCCACGATGATGAAGTCGATGGTGCTCTGGATGAATTTACCGTAGGCCAGTACCACGGCAGGCGCATCACCCTGGGCGGCCTTGAGGGTGATGGCCAGGTCACTGAAATCCACTCCACCAATCAGCAGGCCGATGGGAGGCATGACCACGTCGCCAACGAATGACGAAACGATTTTGCCGAAAGCGGCACCGATGATGATCCCGACGGCCATGTCGACGACATTGCCTTTGACCGCGAAGGCCTTGAACTCGCTTAGCACGCCCATGAGCTATTCCTTGTAACAAATGAAAGATGACTGGCAGTGTAAATCAGCCCAACGAGTCCTGCTCGAAACGCCTGCCTACAAAGCTTCAATTATCGACCTGGTCCTGGGTGAAAAGTTTTCAAAGTGCCATCAATCGCGCGTGATACGCGGTTTCAGCCTGGCACCCCACAACGTTTTTTCTATCGACGCGGTACGGCATTTCTATTTAGGTTTTCCTTTTTCGGGCACTAGCCTCTGGATGGCGCACATGGATGCGCTCTATAACATCAGAGGAACACGCCTATGAACACTTCCCTTGGCCACGGGGCTTATTCCCATCGCCGCGCTTTTTTTGTGCTGACCGCGAGCCTTTTGTCCTTGTCTGTCAACGCGGCCACCCTGACCCGGGACAACGGCGCGGCTGTCGGCGACAACCAGAACTCGCAAACGGCAGGCCCCAACGGCCCGACCTTGCTGCAAGACGTGCAGTTGATCCAGAAGCTCCAGCGCTTTGACCGTGAGCGCATTCCCGAGCGCGTGGTGCATGCCCGCGGGACCGGCGCCCACGGTACCTTCACGGTTTCCGACGATCTCAGCGATCTGACCAAGGCCAAGGTCTTTGCCGCAGGCCAGGTCACGCCAGTGTTCGTACGTTTTTCTGCCGTGGTGCACGGCAATCATTCGCCGGAAACCCTGCGCGACCCCCGTGGTTTCGCCACGAAGTTCTACACCGCCGACGGTAATTGGGACTTGGTAGGTAACAACTTTCCGACCTTCTTCATCCGCGATGCCATCAAGTTTCCGGACATGGTCCACGCCTTCAAACCCGACCCTCGGACCAATCTGGACGATGATTCACGTCGCTTCGATTTCTTCTCCCATGTTCCAGAATCGACCCGCACCCTGACCGAGTTGTATTCCAACTCCGGGACACCGGCCAGTTACCGCGAGATGGACGGTAACGGTGTACATGCCTACAAACTGGTTAACGCCAAGGGTGAAGTTCACTACGTGAAGTTTCATTGGAAAAGTTTGCAGGGCCTGAAAAATCTCGATCCGAAAGAAGTTGTGAAAGTTCAGGGTCAAGATTACAGCCATATGACAAATGATCTGGTGAATCATATTAATAAGGGCGACTTCCCGAAGTGGGACTTGTACGTCCAGGTGCTCAATCCACAGGACCTTGCCAAGTTTGACTTCGACCCACTGGACGCGACCAAGATCTGGCCGGGTGTGCCTGAGCGCAAAGTCGGGCAAATGGTCTTGAACCGCAATCCGGCGAATGTCTTCCAGGAAACCGAGCAGGTGGCGATGGCGCCAGCGAATCTGGTGCCAGGCATCGAGCCTTCCGAGGACCGCCTGCTCCAAGGACGGGTGTTTTCCTATGCCGATACGCAGATGTACCGCATAGGCGCCAATGCCCTGCAACTGCCGATCAATGCCCCCAAAGTGGCGGTGAACAACGGTAACCAGGACGGCGCGATGAACCCAGGCAGCACCAGCACCGGCGTGAATTATCAGCCGAGCCGCCTGACGCCGCGTGAAGAACCGCAATCGGCACGCTACAGCCAGGCCGCGCTGAGCGGTAGCACCCAGCAGGCGAAGATCCAGCGTGAGCAGAACTTCAAGCAGGCCGGTGATTTGTATCGTTCGTTCAGCAAGAAAGAGCGTGATGACCTGATCGACAGCTTCGGCGGCTCTTTGGCGACCACCGATGACGAGAGCAAGCACATCATCCTGTCGTTCCTCTACAAGGCTGACCCTGAGTACGGCACCGGCGTGGCTCGTGTCGCCAAAGGTGACTTGGCCCGGGTCAAGGCTCTGGCGGAAAAACTGAGCGACTGACCACCGCCGGCAGGTGCACAACCTGTAGGAGCAAAGCTTGCTCGCGAAGCAGGCGCAGGGGGCTGAAACCAGACTGCGTTGTCTGCATCGCGGGCAAGCCTTGCTCCCACAACCATGGCCCTGCAGTCATATGCCAGAGGAGACGTCACGATGGGTAAATTACTTTTATCGATGCTTGCGATCTGGTCTGTCAGTGTACTGGCCGATCAACCAATGCCCACGGAGCCGGCTGCGGTCCAGGAACAGTTGCAAAACTATTACTTCGACGCCGCTCGCCGCGGCGATGTGCCGATGCTCGAGACTTTTATCGAGGCCGGTTATTCGCTCAATACCCAGGATGAAAAGGGCTACACCGCGCTGATCTTGGCGGCTTATCACGGCCACGGCCCAGCGGTGGAGCGGCTGCTGGCCGCTGGCGCCGATGCCTGTGCCCAGGACAAACGCGGTAACACGGCGCTGATGGGGGCGATTTTCAAGGGTGAAGTGCAGATTGCGCGTCGTTTGCTGTCCACCGATTGCAGCCCGGACCAACGCAACGGTGCCGGGCAGACCGCGGCGATGTACGCCGGTCTGTTCAAGCGTGATGAATTGCTCGATGCCTTGAAGGCCAAGGGGGCGGATCTGCAGGCCCAGGACCCGTTGGGCAATACCCCGGTGGGGCTGGCGAAGGGTGAAATCAGAATGCCGGCCCCGCGCTAGCCACTGCCTGGGCTATCATCGCGGTTTTTCTCCGGGAGTTCAGATGGCCAAGGCAAAGCGCATGTACGGCTGCACCGAGTGCGGCTCGACCTTTCCCAAATGGGCCGGCCAGTGCAGCGAATGCGGGGCCTGGAATACCCTGACCGAAACCATGGTGGAAAGCGGCGGTGCGGCGGCACCCACCGGTCGCACGGGCTGGGCCGGCCAGCAGGCGCAGATCAAGACCCTGGCCGAAGTCAGCGTTGAGGAAATCCCGCGTTTCTCCACCGCGTCCGGTGAACTGGACCGCGTGCTCGGCGGCGGCCTGGTAGACGGTTCGGTGGTGTTGATCGGCGGCGATCCGGGCATCGGCAAGTCCACCATCTTGTTGCAAACCTTGTGCAACCTCGCCACCCGCATGCCGGCGCTGTACGTCACTGGCGAAGAATCCCAGCAACAGGTCGCCATGCGCGCCCGGCGCCTGGGCTTGCCCCAGGACCAGTTGCGGGTCATGACCGAGACCTGCATCGAGACCATCATCGCCACGGCGCGCCTGGAAAAACCCAAGGTGATGGTGATCGACTCGATCCAGACCATTTTTACCGAACAGCTGCAATCGGCCCCGGGCGGCGTGTCCCAGGTGCGCGAAAGCGCGGCGTTGCTGGTGCGCTACGCCAAGCAGAGCGGCACGGCGATTTTCCTGGTAGGCCACGTCACCAAGGAAGGCGCACTGGCGGGGCCGCGTGTGCTGGAGCACATGGTCGATACCGTGTTGTATTTCGAAGGCGAATCCGACGGACGCCTGCGTTTGCTGCGAGCAGTGAAGAACCGCTTTGGCGCTGTCAACGAACTGGGTGTGTTCGGCATGACCGACAGGGGCCTTAAAGAAGTCTCGAACCCTTCGGCGATCTTTCTGACGCGTGCCCAGGAAGAAGTCCCTGGTAGCGTGGTCATGGCAACGTGGGAAGGCACCCGGCCGATGCTGGTCGAAGTGCAAGCGCTGGTGGACGACAGCCACCTGGCGAACCCGCGCCGGGTCACCTTGGGCCTGGACCAGAATCGGCTCGCGATGCTGTTGGCCGTCCTGCATCGACACGGTGGGATTCCGACTCACGACCAGGACGTTTTTCTCAACGTGGTCGGTGGGGTCAAGGTACTGGAGACCGCCTCCGACCTGGCGCTGATGGCGGCGGTCATGTCCAGCCTGCGCAACCGGCCGCTGCCCCATGATCTACTGGTGTTCGGTGAAGTGGGGTTGTCGGGGGAAGTACGGCCGGTGCCCAGTGGCCAGGAGCGGCTCAAGGAAGCGGCCAAGCACGGCTTCAAGCGCGCCATCGTGCCCAAGGGCAATGCGCCGAAGGAAGCACCACCGGGGTTGCAGATCATTGCCGTGACACGCCTGGAACAGGCGTTGGATGCGTTGTTCGAATAACCCTAAAGGCTGTACAAGGCCCTTTGTGAGAATGGACTTATCTGAGGCGAGGGGATTTATCCCCGTTGGGCTGCGCAGCAGCCCTAAAACCTAACAACTCGGTGTGTCAGGTACCGACCGTTCCCACGCGTGGGAATGCATCCCGTGACGCTTTGCGTCACACTCCAGAATCGGAACGCGGAGCGTCCCTGGCGGCATTCCCACGCAGAGCGTGGGAACGATCAAACAAGGGATCGGCGTTGATTCAGATATGGATCAACGCCGCCAACTCCCGCTCCAACTCGTCCTGATCGCCCACGTTCAGCGCTACCAGCCGGCGTAGGTGTGCGATGGAGTCCAGGTCAATGTGCTCGCAGGCGAAGCCCAGGTGACCATGGTCATCATGGGCCAAACGAACTTCCATTTTGATCTCAGCATCAGGGCTCAAATGAATATCGGCCATGAAGGGTCGCTCGATATCGCCAAGCCAGGGTTCGGGTTTCTTGATCAGCAACCCCTTCAGGGACAGATCCAGCAACTCTACCGGCCAGATGAACGGGCCCTGGCTCAGCTCGGTCCTGGCATTGAAGTCAACTCGTACGAAGCGGCGACGTTCGCTCATTACGCATTCCCTCTGGAGATTCACTGACTATAGACCCAACTGACGGGGCATCGTCACCGTTCGGCCGCCGACAGACGAATGTCGGGTATGGCCTTTGCCCGGGTTAGCGCTAAACTCCAATGGCTGTCTTTCTTGTCACCCTGGCTGGAATATAAAAATGAAAAACAATAATAGCCTGCTGCGCCATCTACCCTGGCTACTGCTGGCCGTCGTAGGAGCGTGCGCCCTGGGCGTCGTGGCATTGCGTCGAGGCGAGGCGATCAACGCCTTATGGATCGTCGTCGCAGCCGTGGCCATCTACCTGGTTGCCTACCGCTACTACAGCCTCTTCATTGCCAACAACGTGATGCAACTCGATGCGCGCCGGGCCACCCCCGCCGTGCTCAACAACGATGGCCTGGACTACGTCCCGACCAACAAACACATTCTCTTCGGCCACCACTTCGCGGCCATTGCCGGCGCGGGGCCGCTGGTCGGGCCGGTGCTGGCGGCGCAGATGGGCTACCTGCCCGGCACGCTCTGGCTGATCGCCGGCGTGGTGCTGGCCGGTGCGGTGCAGGACTTCATGGTCCTGTTCCTGTCCACCCGCCGCAACGGGCGGTCCCTGGGTGACATGGTCCGTGAAGAAATGGGCCGTGTCCCTGGCACCATCGCTCTGTTCGGCTGCTTCCTGATCATGATCATCATCCTCGCG
>NZ_FOTH01000078.1:0-1451 GCF_900114515.1 Pseudomonas sp. NFACC46-3 | reverse complement strand
AATCTGGTCTCTTTCGCCTTCGGCTTGGAGCATACAAATTGCTTGGGTGTTATATGGTCAAGCCTCACGGGCAATTAGTACAGGTTAGCTCAACGCCTCACAGCGCTTACACACCCTGCCTATCAACGTCGTAGTCTTCGACGGCCCTTCAGGGGACTCAAGGTCCCAGTGAGATCTCATCTTGAGGCAAGTTTCCCGCTTAGATGCTTTCAGCGGTTATCTTTTCCGAACATAGCTACCCGGCAATGCCACTGGCGTGACAACCGGAACACCAGAGGTTCGTCCACTCCGGTCCTCTCGTACTAGGAGCAGCCCCTCTCAAATCTCAAACGTCCACGGCAGATAGGGACCGAACTGTCTCACGACGTTCTAAACCCAGCTCGCGTACCACTTTAAATGGCGAACAGCCATACCCTTGGGACCGGCTTCAGCCCCAGGATGTGATGAGCCGACATCGAGGTGCCAAACACCGCCGTCGATATGAACTCTTGGGCGGTATCAGCCTGTTATCCCCGGAGTACCTTTTATCCGTTGAGCGATGGCCCTTCCATACAGAACCACCGGATCACTAAGACCTACTTTCGTACCTGCTCGACGTGTCTGTCTCGCAGTCAAGCGCGCTTTTGCCTTTATACTCTACGACCGATTTCCGACCGGTCTGAGCGCACCTTCGTACTCCTCCGTTACTCTTTAGGAGGAGACCGCCCCAGTCAAACTACCCACCATACACTGTCCTCGATCCGGATAACGGACCTGAGTTAGAACCTCAAAGTTGCCAGGGTGGTATTTCAAGGATGGCTCCACGCGAACTGGCGTCCACGCTTCAAAGCCTCCCACCTATCCTACACAAGCAAATTCAAAGTCCAGTGCAAAGCTATAGTAAAGGTTCACGGGGTCTTTCCGTCTAGCCGCGGATACACTGCATCTTCACAGCGATTTCAATTTCACTGAGTCTCGGGTGGAGACAGCGCCGCCATCGTTACGCCATTCGTGCAGGTCGGAACTTACCCGACAAGGAATTTCGCTACCTTAGGACCGTTATAGTTACGGCCGCCGTTTACCGGGGCTTCGATCAAGAGCTTCGCGTTAGCTAACCCCATCAATTAACCTTCCGGCACCGGGCAGGCGTCACACCCTATACGTCCACTTTCGTGTTTGCAGAGTGCTGTGTTTTTAATAAACAGTCGCAGCGGCCTGGTATCTTCGACCGGCGTGGGCTTACGCAGCAAGTGCTTCACCCTCACCGGCGCACCTTCTCCCGAAGTTACGGTGCCATTTTGCCTAGTTCCTTCACCCGAGTTCTCTCAAGCGCCTTGGTATTCTCTACCCAACCACCTGTGTCGGTTTGGGGTACGGTTCCTGGTTACCTGAAGCTTAGAAGCTTTTCTTGGAAGCATGGCATCAACCACTTCGTCACCCAAAGGGTAACTCGTCATCAGCTCTCGGCCTTA
>NZ_FOTH01000030.1:0-74077 GCF_900114515.1 Pseudomonas sp. NFACC46-3 | reverse complement strand
TAATTCGCGCGACCTTCCTGCTTATGCCTGTCGGATCTACGTCACAGCGTTCCGTGCAAGTATTGGGCTTTGGCAATTTTGGCTACCTTACCCCGCTGCACCGCCTAATCCGCTTCCTGTTCGTCAGGCCAGCATTTTGCCTCGGGCTTCCTTCAGATTCGCAGTCACCCGCGACACCCTTGCCTCTGGCTAACACTTCCCCTTGCCGGGTGTGTAGAGGACTTTCACCTCCAAGTCACCAGCGTGACCACCACAGCCAAGCTGGTTGCGCTTGCGCGCAACGCGCCATGCCTGGCGCACCAAAAAAAAAGAGGCCTTGGCAGGCCTCTTTTTTATGTGCGCCGTTTATCAGTCCGGCTTGCCGTCAACAACGCCGGCGGTGTTATCCAGCAGGCTCTTGGTCGCGGTTTGCAGGAAAGATTCGAGCTTGAGTTTCATCGGCGCGGTGTCCGGTGCATTCGGGATGATTTCCGCACCTGGGTTGGCGCCCAGTTCATAGCGATACATCTTCGGTTCCATTTCCTTTTCCTTCGGCAGGACCAGGATATGGTCATCGCGGATGATCGCCGTGGTCTGCTCGCTGCCCGACGGCTTGATCACACCAAAACCGGGATCGCCTTGCGGCAGGTTCAACAGGTCACGGCCCCAGCACTGGTTCCGTACTTGCCCACCGATCCGGCCCATGATGGTCGGCACGATGTCGACCTGAGTACCTACGGTGTGATTACGCTGGCCGAATTTCTCCTGGACGCCCGGGCCGATCAACAGCATCGGCACGTTGAAACGGCCCAGGTCCATCTCGGTGATCTGGCGTTCGTTGCCAAAGCCATGGTCGCCGACCACGACGAACAGGGTTTCCTTGAAGTAAGGCTCCTTGCGGGCCTTCTCGAAGAACTGGCCCAGGGCCCAGTCGGAGTAGCGCATGGCGGTCAGGTGTTCGTTCAGCCGACCACGGTCGGTGACCGGCTCGACCGGCAACGGCGTCGGCAATGCATAAGGGGTGTGGTTGGACAGGGTTTGCAGCAAGGCATAGAACGGCTTGCCGTTTTCCCGCGCCTTGAGCTCGATCAGGCCACGGTCGAACATGTCTTGGTCGGACACACCCCAGGTGGGATCGGAAAACACCGGGTTCACATAGTCGTTACGCCCGATGAAGTTGGTCATGCCCTGGCTGCTGAAGAACCCCGACTGGTTGTCCCAGGCGAAATCGCCGTTGTAGACATACACGTCGTCGTAGTCACGGGCGCTGAGCAGTTGCGGCAGGCCTGACAGCTTGTGGCTGCCCTCCGGCGTCTGCATCAGGTATTCGAAACCCGGCAGGTTCGGGAAGCACGCCATGGTGGCGAACATGCCCTGGTGGGTGTGGGTGCCGTTGGAGAAGAAACGGTCGAACAGCAGGCCTTCCTTGGCCAGTTTGTCCATGTAGGGCGTGATGTTGCCCGGCGCGCCCAAGGCGCCCACCGAGTGACCGGCCATGCTTTCCATGAGGATCACGACCACATTCTTGATCGGCAGGGTCTTGTCCGCCGGTGGCGTGTAGTCGCGGCGCACGGCGGCTGTCGCGGTGTCCACCAGTTTATCGTCAGGCATCACCAGCATGTCGCGCACGGTCTGCTGCGCCAGCGGTTGCTCAAGGGTGGCTTTCCAGATGTTGTCGCGGTCTTCGGACATCCGGCTCTTGGCCGCCGCCACCAGCGACAAGGTGCCGTTGAGGCCCAACTGGTTGGCGAAGTTCGAATCGGTGGTGTAGACGTCGCCCCAGCGCAGGGGCGGCCCTTGGCGCAAGGTGCCGCGCGCGGCGGTCACGGCGACCAGCAGGCAAACGACAAACACCGCGACACGCCCATACCACGGGGCGATCTGCCGAGTGCCAATGGTGCCGCCACTGAACGGCCCGCGGGGACGCGTGGCGCGGTCGGCACCCTTGAACGCCAGGCTGAGGATAATGGTGCCGCCGGCCCACGCCAGCAGGTAGCGCACCACCGGGAAACCGTACCAGAGCATGCTCATCACGGTTTTCGGGTCTTCCTTTACATACTGGAAGACCAGGCCGTTGAGGCGCTGGTGGAATTCACGGTAGAAATCCATCTCCATCAAGCCCAGGAACAGCGCGATGCTGGAAGTGACAGTCAGCCAGAAACGAAAGAACCCACGGGCCGCCATGGCCCTTGCGCTGAACAACGCCAGCAACAACGGGATGCAGAGGTAGACCACCAGGCGCAAGTCGAAACGCAGGCCGTTGACGAAGGCTTCAACGAAGGTCGAAGCCGGCGTGTCGAGGATCATCTCGCGGTTATAGACCAGCAGCGCCACGCGCAGCAGGCTGAACATGACCATCATCACCAAGGCACAAAGCAACGTGTAGGCCAGGTGCGATTTGACAGTCGGTTGCAGCAGGCGATGCGTAGTACGCTGCTGACTCAGGGCGTCCGGGATTGCCATGTCGTTTAAGGACCCTATCGGAATTGGAGTGACAAAAAGAAACAACGGCGCGCCCTCTGTTGGCCAAAACCTGGCCCCGGGGCTTGCGCGAGTGCGCAAATGTTGCACGAACGGCTATGGCATTGCCATTAAATAACCGACGGCGATATGAGCGCGGGGGATTGTCCGCAAGATTTAGTGAAAATTTCGTTCAAAGAATATCCAGAAACACAAAATCCCCGGTCTGCTGATGAAGTTGAGCCGAACGATGTTGTGGAGAGGGGATTTATCCCCGTTGGGTCGCGAAGCGACCCCATCACTGTGGATTCAATCTGCCTGACATACCGAGTCATCAGGTTTCAGGGCTGCTTCGCAGCCCAGCGGGGATAAATCCCCTCGCCACAGGGACCTTAATGAAACTGGCGTCCAAGACCCGCCGGCACGCCTTCGATGGTGGTGTCTTCCCATGGGCCATTCGGGCTGACGGAACGGCTCCAACCATTGTTCCAGCGGTAATAGGTTCGCTGGCGATAGAACGTGTTCGTCTGGTTGTCCAGCACATAGACCCCAAGCTTGGCGTCCCAATGGCTGTTGCCACCCGGCGGCGGGGCGAAGCTGGCGGATGTACGCGGCAGCGGTTTGGCCGGTTTGTTCGGGATGACAGGTTTGCCCGGCGGTGTGGACGGGGCCGGTTTGCTGGTCGGGGTCGACGGCGGGATCGGTGGCAGCGGCGCCGAGGGCTCCGACGGACGCTGGACCGCACAAGCGCTCAGGCCCATGACGAGCGTGAGCAGGGTGATACGAGCGATGGCGGTCATGGTGCGAATTCCTGTTATTTGTCCGGACTGTCGATGGTCAATTGTTGCTGCGCCGTGGTGCTGCTCGCCAGGGGCTGGCTGCGGCCGATCCACTCACCCGCGGTCGGCTGGCCGGCCCGGGAGATGCGCGCCACCAGTTGGACTTCGGGGAAGTTCGACAGTTTCAACTGCGGCATCATGGCGTCCGCGTCGCCCAGTTCCACCGTGACCGGCAGATCGGCGACCGTCAGGCGCTTGGCGGCCAGCGGCGCAGGTGGGCCGGAAACGGCGCGAGCGAAGATGAATACACTGTCGCCCGGCTGCACCTTGGCCTTGAGTGCCGGCGCCAGGTCCACGCGCACCTTGAGCAATGCCGCAGCCTTGGCGATAGGCGCCTGGGCGACCTTGCCGCCACTGCCCTGCAGCTTCTCGGTGGCACGGGTAATGCCGCCCTGCAGCGCCTCCCGGGACTTGTCGCCCTCCGGCAGTTGCGCGAGCAGACGCCCCCAGTAGTCGATCGCATCCTGATAACGCTCGCCTTCAAACGCGGCGATGCCCAACAGGCCGAGGCTGGTGACTTCCTTCGGATCGAGCTTGAGCGCTTCGTCGGTCAAGGCCTGGACTTTATCCGACCATTTCTTGCCATCGGCGAAATACTGCGCCTGGGCCCACTGGCCCAACAGTTCCGGTTGACGACCGGCGACGGCCACGGTGCGCTCGAAGAGCTTCGCCGCGTCCGCCGGCCGATCCTGCGCCATGTAGGTACGCCCGAGGAAGTACAGCCCCTCGGCATTATCCGGCTGCGCCGCCACGGCGCGTTCCAGGCGCAGGGTCATCTCTTCCATCGACTGCGGCGCCTGGGCGAATTCACGGGTCAGCTCGACCTTGTCACTGGCACCGAAATGCAGGTACAGCGCCAGGCCCAACAACGGTACCAGCACGGCGGCGAGCAACGGCAACGGCTTGCCCAACCGGGATTCGCGCGGTGTGTCGGCGCCCTCGGTGTCGGCGAGCAGTTCACGGGCGGCTTCGGCGCGACCGGTGTCCAGTTGCGCCGCGTTGAGCACACCCTCCTCCCGCTCGGTCTGCAATTCGGCGACACGTTCCTGATACAACGCCACGTTGAGTGCGGTACGGTCCTCCTCCAGTTGGGCGCGGCGACCGCGCAGCACAGGGATCAACAGAAAACTCAGGGCAACCAGAAGAAGCAGACCTGCGGCGAGCCAGAAATCAATCATGCTTGGTTTTATCCAACAGTTGGTCGAGGCGCTGGCGCTCTTCGACAGAAAGCGTGTCCGGGGCGGCGGTGCGCTGGACCCGGCGGCGGCGCACGATTACCGCAATGACAACGAAACCACCAAACAACAGCCCGGCGGGGCCGAACCAGAGCAGCGCCGTCTTGGAGGACAGGGCGGGGTTGTAGCGCACGAACTCACCGTAGCGATCGACCATGAAATCGATGATCTGCTGGTTGTCCTTGCCCTCACCGAGCATGCGGAAGATTTCCTTGCGCAGGTCGGCGGCAATAGGCGCGTTGGAGTCGGCGATGTCCTGGTTCTGACACTTGGGGCAGCGCAGCTCCTTGGTCAGTTCGCGAAATCGCTCGCGCTCGCCGTCGTTGGCGAATTCGTAGGTATCAATGGCGGCATGGGCCACACCGGCAAGGCTCAGGCCGAGGATGGCGGCAGCTAACCAGCGCTTCATGGCTTGGCCTCGTCCACCAGTGCCTGGTATTTGGCGGCCAGCTTCTCGCGCCAGACCTGCTCGTCAATCACGCCGACGAACTTGTCGCGGATGATGCCCTTGGCATCGATGAAGAATGTTTCCGGCGCGCCGTAGACACCCAGGTTCAGGCCCAGGGAGCCGTCTTCATCGCGAATGTCCAGTTGATACGGATTGTGGAACTCGGCCAGCCATTTCAAGGCGTCGGCATTGACGTCCTTGTAATTGACGCCGTAGATCACCACGCCGTTCTGGGCCAGCTTGTTCAACACCGGGTGCTCGACCCGGCAGGAGATGCACCAGGTGCCCCAGACGTTGACCAGCGCCGGCTTGCCCAGCAGGTCGGCGCGGGTCAAGGTCTTGTCGCCCTGCACCGATGGCAGGGAGAAATCCGGGAACGGCTTGCCGATCATCGCCGAGGGCAACTCGCTCGGGTTCAGGTACAGCCCGCGGTACAAAAACACCGCCATCAACAGGAACAGCGCCAGCGGCACCAACATCAACCAACGTTTCATGCAGTGGCTCCCGTCATGCCCAGGGTCTCACGCACCCGGGTTTTCACCTTGACTCGATAACGACGATCCAGCGCCGCCAACACCCCACCCAGGCCGGTGAGCAAGCCACCGAACCAGATCCAGCGCACGAACGGCTTGACGTGAACCCGCACCGCCCACGCGCCATCGCCGAGGGACTCGCCCAGCGCCACGTAGAGATCGCGGGTGAAACCGGCATCGATGCCAGCTTCGGTCATGACCGAGTTCTGCACGGTGTAGAGACGTTTTTCCGGGTGCAGCACGGTGATTTCCTGGCCGTTGCGAATAACCCGCACAGTGCCTTTGTCGGACGTGAAGTTCGGGCCCTCGAAATGTTTGGCGCCCTCGAAAACGAACTGATAACCGGCCAGGTCCATGGACTCACCCGGCGCCAGGCGCAGGTCGCGCTCGGCGCTGTTCTGGCTGGACAGCACCACGCCCAGGGCGCAGACGGCGATGCCCAGGTGGGCGACCTGCATGCCCCAGTAACTGCGGGTCAGGGTCGGCAGGCCCTTGATCAGGCCTTTGTGCCGGGTCTTGTCGAAGATGTCCCGCACACCCGCCAGCAATACCCAGGCCGCCAGCACGAACGTCGCCAACACCGCCCAGTTGAAATCGCCATACGCCACGCCGGCCACCACGGCCAGAGCGGCCGTGCCCAGCAGCACCGGGGTCAACATGCCCAGCAGCCACTTGACCGGGGTGTCTTTCCAGCGCACCAGCACACCGATGGCCATCACCACCATCAGGATCGCCATCAGCGGGATGAACAACGCATTGAAGTATGGCGGCCCCACCGACAGCTTGGCGCCGGACAACGCATCGAGCACCAGCGGGTACAACGTCCCCAGCAGGATCATCGACGCGGCCACCACCAACACCAGGTTATTGCCCAGCAACAGGGTTTCCCGTGACCAGAGGTTGAAGCCGACCTGGCTCTTGACCACCGGTGCACGCAGGGCGAACAGCGTCAGCGAACCGCCGACCACGAACAGCAGGAACATCAGGATGAACACGCCGCGCTCGGGGTCAGAGGCAAAGGCGTGCACCGACGTGAGTACGCCGGAACGCACCAGGAAGGTTCCCAACAAGCTCAGCGAGAACGCCGCGATGGCCAGCAACACGGTCCAGCTCTTGAACACCCCACGTTTTTCCGTGACAGCCAGGGAGTGAATCAGCGCCGTGCCCACCAGCCAGGGCATGAAGGACGCGTTTTCCACCGGGTCCCAGAACCACCAGCCGCCCCAGCCGAGCTCGTAGTAGGCCCACCACGAGCCAAGGGTGATGCCGATGCCGAGGAAGGCCCAGGCGACGATGGTCCACGGACGCGACCAGCGTGCCCACGCGGCATCGAGGCGCCCACCGAGCAACGCGGCGATAGCGAAGGCGAAGGCCACGGAGAAGCCGACGTAGCCCATGTAGAGCATTGGCGGGTGAACGATCAGGCCGATGTCTTGCAGCAATGGGTTGAGGTCGCGACCATCCATCGGCATCTGCGGCAGGATGCGCTCGAACGGGTTGGAAGTGACAATCAAAAACAGCAGGAAACCGGTGCTGATCATGCCCATCACCGCCAGCACCCGGGCCAGCATCACTTGGGGCAACTGCCGGGAAAACACCGAGACGGCGAAGGTCCAGCCAGCAAGGATCAACGCCCAGAGCAACAGCGACCCCTCATGGGCGCCCCACACCGCGCTGAACTTGTAGTACCAGGGCAAGGCGCTGTTGGAGTTGCTGGCGACGTACGCCACCGAAAAATCGTCAGCCATGAAGGCATAGGTCAGGCAACCGAAGGCAAACAGCATGAAGGCGAACTGGCCCCATGCCGCCGGCTGGGCCAGGCTCATCCACAAACGGTCGCCGCGCCAGGCACCGAGCAACGGCACCACGGCCTGCACCAGGGAAAAACACAGGGCCAGGATCATCGCCAGGTGGCCCAACTCGGGAATAAAGATGCCAGCAGTCATCGATCAGCCCTCCTTCACGGGAGCGGGCGCCGACTGGCCGCTGTCTTTCAGCGCCTTGGTCACTTCCGGCGGCATGTATTTTTCGTCGTGCTTGGCCAGCACTTCATCGGCCACCACCACGCCGTCGGCGTTGAGCTTGCCCAGGGCGACGATGCCCTGCCCTTCGCGGAACAGGTCCGGGAGGATGCCGCGATAGGTGATGGTCACGGTCTTGTTGAAGTCGGTGACATTGAACTTCACATCCAGTGAATCCCCGGAGCGCTCCAGCGAGCCTTTTTCCACCATACCGCCAGCGCGGATGCGGGTGTCCTTGGGTGCTTCACCGTTGGCGATCTGGGTCGGGGTGTAGAACAGGTTGATGTTCTGCTTCAGGGCACTCAGGGCCAGGGCGACCGCGACACCGACACCCACCAGGATCGCAAGAATGATGACAAGACGTTTTTTGCGCAGCGGATTCACTGACCGTTCTCCCGGCGCAGACGACGCGCCTCTTGTTGCAGATACCGCTTGCGGGCCAGGATCGGCACCGCCACGTTGAGGGCCAGCACCACCAGGCAAATGCCATAGGCTGACCAGACATACAGGCCATGATGGCCCATGGCGAGGAAATCGCCGAATGAAGCGAAACTCATCGAACGGCCTCCAGACTGTTCTGCACTTCGGCCTTCACCCAACTGGCCCGGGACTCGCGCTTGAGCACTTCCAGACGCATGCGCAGCAACAGCACCGCGCCGAAGAAACAGTAGAAACCCAACACCGTCAGCAACAGCGGCAGCCACATTTCGACGGGCATCGCCGGTTTTTCGGTAAGGGTGAAGGTTGCGCCCTGGTGCAGGGTGTTCCACCACTCCACCGAGTACTTGATGATCGGGATGTTGATCACGCCGACAATCGCCAGCACTGCGCAGGCCTTGGCGGCACTGTCACGATTGCTGATGGCGTTGCCCAGCGCAATAAGACCGAAGTACAGGAACAGCAGGATCAGCATCGATGTCAGTCGCGCATCCCAGACCCACCATGAGCCCCAGGTCGGCTTGCCCCAGATGGCCCCGGTGACCAGCGCCACGGCCGTCATCCAGGCACCGATGGGCGCGGCGCATTGCAGGGCTACGTCGGCCAGCTTCATCTTCCACACCAGCCCGACCACACCGCACACCGCCAGCATCACGTAGACGGACTGGGCCAGCAGCGCCGTGGGCACGTGGATGTAGATGATGCGAAAGCTGTTGCCTTGCTGGTAGTCCGGCGGTGCGAAAGCCAGGCCCCAGACCACGCCAGAACCAATCAACAACAATGCAGCGATGCTCAACCATGGGAGCAGTTTGCCGCTGATGCCGTAGAACCACTTGGGTGAGCCGAGCTTGTGAAACCAGGTCCAGTTCATTGTTGTTTCCATCACGGTTGCGGCTCGCCGTCACGAACCGCCGGGGCAGCCTTTACTTCCAAAGAAGTGGTCAATTTTTGACCAGGCCTCGTTATTATTCGCCGACGCTGATCTTCAGGCCAGCGGCTATTGCAAAGGGTGTCAGGGTTATCGCCAGGGCGGTCAGGCTCCCAAGCCACAGCAGATAACCGGTCGCGGGCATGCCTTGCAGCGCCGCTTGCAAGGCACCACTGCCCAGGATCAGGACCGGGATATACAACGGCAGGATCAGCAGCGCCAGCAACAGGCCGCCGCGCTTCAACCCCACCGTCAACGCCGCGCCCACCGCACCGAGCAGGCTCAACACCGGCGTGCCCAGCAGCAGCGACACCAGCAGCACCGGCATGCACGCGCCGGGCAGCCCCAGCATCATTGCCAGCAATGGCGAGAGCAATACCAGTGCCAGCCCGGAAAAAACCCAGTGTGCCAGTACCTTGGCCAAAACCAGAAGGGCCAGGGGGTGCGACGAAAGGACCCACTGTTCCAGCGAGCCGTCTTCGAAATCACTGCGGAAAAGCCCGTCCAGCGAGAGCAGGACCGATAAAAGCGCGGCGACCCAGACCAGTCCCGGAGACAAGGTTTGCAACAATTGAGTCTCCGGCCCGACCGCCAACGGGAACAATGCAATGACAATCGCGAAGAACACCAGCGGATTGGCCAATTCGGCCGGACGACGGAACAGCAGGCGCGCCTCGCGGGCAAGCAACAGGCCAAACACACTCATACGGCCCAGTTCCCCAGATCAATGTTGCGATAACCGGCCGGCATCCGCGCCAGCGTGTGGTGGGTGGTCAAGAGCACCATGCCACCGTTTTCACAGTGCAGGGCCAAGTGTTCCTCGAGTTGCGCGACGCCCTGCTTGTCCAGGGCGGTGAATGGCTCGTCGAGAATCCACAGCGGCGGGCTGTCCAGGTACAGCCGGGCCAGCGCCACGCGGCGTTGCTGGCCGGCAGACAGGGTGTGGCTCGGCACGTCTTCAAAGCCGCGCAGCCCTACCGCCGCCAACGCCTGCCAGATCGCTTCGCGGCCGACCGGCGTATGCAATGCGCAGAGCCAACTGAGATTTTCTTCGGGGGTCAGCAAATCCTTGATACCGGCGGCATGGCCGATCCAGAGCAGATTGCGGGCCAGCTCGCTACGCTGGCCGTGCAAGGGCTGGCCATTGAGCAACACCTGGCCGGCGGTGGGCTGCATCAATCCGGCGAGCAGGCGCAGCAGGCTGGTCTTGCCGCTGCCGTTGGGACCACTGATCTGCACCATATCGCCGGGCGAGAGTCTCAATTCGAGATTTTCGAAAAGCAGCCGCAAGTCTCGCTCACAGGCGAGGCCAACGGTTTGCAGGAGAGGACTGGTCAAGGGATCGCGGGCCTTATACGGTTCAAGTCGGCGGTGCAGCGGCCGTTAAAGAGGTGCAGCATAGATGCTTTGACGGCCTGTTCCACAGAGCTGCGTCAAACAATTGCAAGGTTTTCGCCACTCCCTGAAAGACGGGCGGCATTATACATGTGATGCCCTACTCTCAAGAGGGCTTATTTTCCCCAGGGTAAGACCGCAGATGACAGGCGACATCAACATCCTGCCGCTGCCCCAGGCCACGGCAACGACGCGTATGCCAGCGGTGACGGGCGAGCTGCTCAAATTGCTGGCACCGGCCGAAGGGCTGATCGGCCCCGGCCAGACCGCCCAGGCCGAAGTGCTGTCGCTCAAGCAGGCGGACCAGACCTTCCAGTTGCTGCTCAAGGTCACATTGGAAAGCGGCCGCCAGACCACCGTGCAGGCCAGCAGCACCCAGCCGTTGCCACAGGGCACCAGCCTGGCCGTGACCCAACCGTCCGCCAGCAACCTGGCCATCACCGTGCAACAGGCCGTCGCTTCCAGCGTCGCCACCCTGACCCGGATCGACACCGCACAGTTGCCGGTCGGCACCCTGCTGCAAGGCAAGGTGCTGACCAGCCAGGCCCTGCCGCAATTGCCGGGGCAACCGGCGGTGTATCGCTCGTTGGTGAGCCTGCTCAACACCGCCCAGGCCGGCAGCACCCTGGACATCGACAGCCCGCAACCGCTGCGAATCGGCACGCTGTTGAGTGCCCAGGTGCAAGATGCCCAGACGCTGAAGTTCGTTCCGCTGAGCAACCGCCACGAGCAATTGGCGGTGAGCCAGCAATTGGTCACGCAAATGAGCCAGCAGGGCTCGCTGGACAATCTGATCACCGTCCTGCAAAACCTTCCGGCCAACGATGACACCGGTGCCGAGCTGCGCGCCGCGGTGACACGCCTGTTGGCCAGCCTGCCGGATGTCCAGCAACTGAGCACGCCCAAGGGGCTGGCCCAGGCCATGGTCGCCAGCGGTGTGTTCCTGGAAAGCAAGTTACTCGCAGGACAGCCGCCGGGGCCGGCACCCGACCTCAAAGGCGACCTGCTCAAGCTGATCGCCCAACTGACGCCAGCCCTGCCCGCATCCACCAACCTCACGGCCATCATTGCCGCCAACACCCTGGCCCAAGTACTGCCCAGTTTTGTCCGCAACGCCCTGGGAACCCTCGGCCAGGTCAGCGCCAAGCCGCAACCCACCAGCTTCCCCCTGCCCTCGCGCCAGACGAAAGGCCAGGACGAAGAAGGCGACCTCGAACACCTGCTGCGCCTGGCCGCTGCCGCCGTGTCGCGCCTGCAAAGCCATCAATTGTCGAGCCTGGAGCAAACTGGCCTGACTGACGACGGTCGGCTGATGAGCACCTGGCAATTGGAAATCCCGATGCGCAATCTGCAGGACATCGTGTCCTTGCAGGTCAAGTTCCAGCGCGAGGAAACCCCGCCCCGGGAGCAACCAGACGAACGCCGTGAAGAACGCGAGCCGAAACAGCAGCTCTGGCGGGTGGAATTGGCGTTCGACATGGAACCGCTGGGGCCGCTGCAGGTTCAGGCGCAATTGCTCAGCGGCAGCCTGTCGAGCCAGCTGTGGGCCGAACGGCCGTACACCGCGAGCCTGATCGAAAGCAACCTGACAGCGCTGCGTGAGCGCCTGGTGACCTGTGGCCTGAACGTCGGCGACCTGGACTGCCACCTCGGCACTCCGCCCCAAGGCCCCAAGACTCGTCTGGAACAACGCTGGGTGGACGAAACCGCATGACAACCCACACCGAACCCCGCCAGGCCATCGCCCTCAAGTACGACGGCCACCACGCCCCGACCCTCACCGCCAAGGGCGACGAAGCCCTGGCCGAGGAAATCCTGCGGATCGCCCGGGAAAGCGAAGTACCGATTTATGAAAACGCTGAGTTGGTGAAGCTGTTGGCCCGGATGGAATTGGGCGACAGCATTCCGGAGGAGCTGTACCGCACGATTGCCGAGATCATTGCGTTTGCCTGGAACCTCAAGGGCAAGTTTCCCCAGGGCTACGACCCGAATGCGCCGAGTGCCGAGAAGGACGTGACGGACCGCGGCGAGGATTACTGATTACAGCAACGCTGTTCCCGTGGCGAGGGAGCTTGCTCCCGCTCGGTTGCGCAGCAACCGCAAAAAGATGGGGCCGCTGCGCGACCCAGCGGGAGCAAGCTCCCTCGCCACAGGGGCTGTTTGTTGGCTGGACTTTAGGGGAACGCCAGAAAAACCTGTGGGAGCGAGCTTGCTCGCGATGGCGGGCGCACAGTTGTGTTGACTGTTACACCGCTATCGCGAGCAAGCTCGCTCCCACATTGGATTGGGGTGAAGGCGATCAGCCGCCCTTGTGCAGCTTACTCATCAACTCCGCCTCGGCCTGGGTCAGGCCGCAAGCTTGGGTCAGTTCGTCGACGCTGGCGCCCATGCCCACCAGGCGGGCAGCCTGGGCGAAGGACAGGCTGGAGGGGTCGCGCTGTTCCAACTGGGCGAGTTTATCCGGCAACGGCGCGACCACGGCACGCAGCTCATGGAGCGCTTCGCCCATGCGCACGGTGCCGTTCTGGTAATCATCGACGCGCTTGGCCAGGTCCTTGATGCGCTGGTCACGCAGCGCATCGCCCTGGGCCTGCTGAGCGGCGATCTGCCGCTGGCCACGTATATACGCCAAGAACATCGCCAGCGTGCCTGCCCAGAAAAGGAACAGGACAATGACTGCTACCTCAAGAATCAAATCAGATACTCTCCAGTTCCGACCACTCTTCTTCGCTCATCATCTTGTCCAGTTCAACCAGAATCAGCAACTCGTTGTTCTTGTTGCACACGCCCTGAATGAACTTGGCGGATTCTTCGTTACCCACGTTCGGCGCAGTCTCGATTTCCGACTGACGCAGGTAAACCACTTCAGCGACGCTGTCGACCATGATGCCAACCACTTGCTTGTCGGCTTCGATGATGACGATCCGGGTGTTGTCGCTGATCTCGGCATTCATCAGGCCGAAGCGCTGGCGGGTATCTATCACTGTAACCACGTTGCCACGCAGGTTGATGATGCCCAGCACATAGCTCGGTGCACCCGGTACCGGGGCGATCTCGGTATAGCGCAGCACTTCCTGAACGCGCATCACGTTGATGCCGTAGGTTTCGTTATCGAGCTTGAAGGTTACCCATTGCAGAATCGGATCTTCAGAACCCTTTTGAGACGACGCCTTATCATTCATACCCTGACCCCTCGAAAAACCGCCTGTGGCGGCGTGTATTCTGTCCGGCGACGCTGTGCGCCGCCGGTTGTCTTATTTCGGTTTCTGGACCGGCTTCTTGCTGCCGCCCAAGTGTTTTGCCCCGCCGCTGGCGATCAGCTCCGCCAGCTCGGAAACGTCCAGCAAGGCGCACATATGCTCGATCACCGTACCGGCCAGCCATGGCCGTTGCCCTCGATGGCTGCGCCACTTGATCTCGTTCGGGTCCAGGCGCAGCGAACGGCTGACCTGATGCACCGCCAAACCCCACTCGTAACCTTGCACCGAAATCACGTATTGCAGGCCCTGGCGAAAATCATCGCGATAACGGTCCGGCATGACCCAGCGCGCGGTATCCAGCACCTTCAGGTTGCCGGCCTGGCTCGGCAGGATCCCGAGGAACCATTCCGGCTGGCCAAACAACGGCGTCAATTCCTGCCCGGCCAGGGAATAAATCGATCCCAGGCATACCAGCGGCACCGCCAGGGTCAACCCGGCCACATCGAACAACAAACACTCGAACGGCTCGGCGGCCCAGGCCGGACGGTCGTCGCCCGGCACCGGCGGAGGCGGGCTGCTCGGCGGCAGGTGGATTTCCACCACCGGCGTCACCAGGCCTTGCAGCAACGGGGCAACGGTCGAGACCGGCGCCAGGATCGGCGCAGGCGCGTCCATGACCGCCACCTGAGGCTTGATGAACGGTGCCTCGACCGCCGCAGCCACTACTGATTTCTGTGCATCACGGGCCTGCTCTTCGAGCACGGCCGCCTGAAACTCATCCAGCACACCCTTGGCTTCGACATTCTCGGGCAACGCCTCGATCAGGCTGGGCTGTGGTGGCAATTCTTCGGTCGCTTCCTGCAACAGCCCATCCAGATAGGATTGCAGGGCCATTTGCGGACGCGAAGTTGTCTTTATCGGGCGGCTCATAGGAACAGTGCGCCACTTGAAGAGGTTATCGGCATGAATGCGGTAGGACTTGAGCGTTCGCAAGCGAACGCAGTGCCAGTGGAAAGCCTCGTCACCTTAAGCCACCTGCTGTGGAACAAGCTGCTGGGCCAACAGGTGCTTGAGCAGCGCCCGGTAGGCCAGCACGCCACGGCTCTTGCCATCGAATTGCGAGGGCGTCACACCCGCGCGGCTGGCGTCCCGCAAGCGGGTATCGACGGGGATATAGCCTTGCCAGATGTCCTCCGGGTACATGTCCCGCAACACCCGCAGGGTGCCCAGGGACGCCTGGGTGCGACGATCGAACAAGGTCGGCACGATGTTGAAGGCCAGCGTCTGCTTGCGCGAGCGGTTGACCATCGCCAGTGTATTGACCATGCGCTCCAGGCCCTTGACGGCCAAGTGCTCGGTCTGCACCGGGATCACCAACTGCTGGCTGGCAGCCAAGGCATTGACCATCAGCAAACCCAGCAACGGCGGGCTGTCGATGATCGCGTAATCGAAATCCTGCCACAGCTGCGCCAGACTCTTGGCGATTACCAAGCCCAGCCCGCTCTGCCCGGGCGACTGTCGCTCCAGGGTGGCGAGAGCGGTGCTCGATGGCAGCAGGGAAATCCGCTCGTCGCTGGTGGACAACAGCAACTGCCCCGGCAGGCCCTCGGGCACAACGCCCTTGTGCAGGAACAGGTCGTAGTTGCTGTGCTCCAGGCTATCGGGATCGTAGCCGAAATAGCTGGTCATCGAGCCATGGGGGTCCAGATCGACGATGACCACGCGCTTGCCCGCCTCGGCCAGCAACCCGGCTAAAGCGATGGAAGATGTGGTCTTGCCCACACCACCTTTTTGATTGGCGACTGCCCAGACTCTCATTCGGATCGTTCCTCCCGGCCGAAACAGGCTCGACCGAGAAATAGCTCGGTTATAAAGCGGGTGACGGAGAATTGACGGCACTCTGTCTTCCCGGCGACTTGACCGGAGCCGGTGCAGTTTGTGTGCCAGCCCGCTTCAAGGCGGCGTCCGGTTTTGCATTGGCCGTGCCGGTACCGGTCAGGCTGCGGCGCACATCGAGGTTACGCGACACGACCAACACCACGCGCCGGTTACGCGCGCGCCCCTCGGCCGTGGCGTTATTGGCCACCGGCTGGAACTCGCCATAGCCCACCGACGCCAGGCGACCGGGGTTCACGCCCTGCATGGCCAACATGCGCACGATGCTCGCCGAACGGGCCGAGGACAGCTCCCAGTTGGTCGGGTACTGTGCGGTACGAATCGGCTGGTCATCGGTGAAGCCCTCGACATGGATCGGGTTGTCGAACGGTTTCAGGATCGCCGCCACCTTATCGATGATATTGAATGCCATATCACTGGGCATGGCGTCGCCGCTGCCGAACAACAGGCTGGAGTTGAGCTCGATCTCGACCCACAGCTCATTGCCACGCACGGTCATCTGGTTCGAGCTGATGAGGTCACCGAACGCCGCGCTGATGTCATCAGCGATGCTTTTCAGCGGATCGCTGCCACCGGCGATACCGGCATCGACCTGCTCGGCATCCCTGACCAGCGGCTTGGCCGGCGTCGTGGTCTTGGGTCGCTCATCACCTATGGGGATGGGCTTGAGGGCGCGGTCGGAGTCGGAAAAGACCCCAATCAACGCCTCGGAAATCACTTTGTACTTGCCTTCGTTGACCGACGAAATCGAGTACATGACCACGAAAAAGGCGAACAGCAGCGTAATGAAGTCGGCATAGGAAACCAGCCAGCGTTCATGGTTGACGTGTTCTTCATGATGCCTGCGACGAGCCATTTTCCATGTCTCCCATCAGTCCATGAAGCCCTGGAGCTTCAACTCAATGGAGCGCGGGTTTTCGCCTTCGGCGATCGACAGGATCCCTTCCAGCAGCATTTCGCGATAGCGCGACTGGCGCAACGCGATGGACTTGAGCTTGGCGGCGATCGGCAACAGCACCAGGTTCGCGCTGGCCACGCCATAGATCGTGGCGACGAACGCCACGGCGATGCCGCTGCCCAGTTGCGATGGATCGGCCAGGTTGCCCATTACATGGATCAGGCCCATCACCGCACCGATGATGCCGATGGTCGGCGCGTAGCCGCCCATGCTTTCGAATACCTTGGCCGCTTCGATATCGCGACTTTCCTGGGTGTAGAAATCCACTTCCAGAATGCTGCGGATGGCTTCCGGCTCGGCGCCGTCCACCAACAATTGCAGGCCTTTGCGTGAGTAGCTGTCAGGTTCGGCATCGGCCACCCCTTCCAGGCCCAGCAAGCCTTCCTTGCGCGCGGTCAGGCTCCAGTTCACCACCCGGTCGATACCACCGGCCAAGTCGACACGGGGCGGGAACAGAATCCAGATCAGCACCTGCATGGCGCGTTTGAAAGCGCTCATGGGCGACTGCAACAGCGCCGCGCCAATGGTGCCACCGAGCACGATCAACGCCGCCGGGCCGTTGGCCAGCGCGCCCAGATGCCCACCTTCCAGATAATTGCCGCCAATGATGGCGACGAACGCCATGACGATGCCGATCAGGCTGAGCACATCCATTACAGGCACGCCTCGACCAGGTGTCTACCGATGTCGTCCAGCCCGTACACCGCGTCGGCGAGGTCCGCCTTCACGATGGCCATCGGCATGCCGTAGATCACGCAGCTGGCTTCGTCCTGGGCCCAGATCGCACTGCCGCCTTGCTTGAGCAGGCGCGCACCTTCACGACCGTCGGCGCCCATGCCGGTGAGCACCACCGCCAGAACTTTGTCACCGTAGGACTTGGCCGCGGAACCGAAGGTAATGTCCACGCAAGGCTTGTAGTTCAGACGCTCGTCACCGGGCAGGATTTTCACCGCGCCCCGACCATCGATCATCATCTGCTTGCCACCGGGTGCCAACAACGCCAGGCCGGGACGCAGGATGTCGCCATCCTCGGCTTCCTTGACGCTGATGTTGCACAGCTTGTCCAGACGCTCCGCGAAAGCCTTGGTGAACGCCGCCGGCATGTGCTGGATCAACACGATGGGGGCCGGGAAGTTGGCCGGCAACTGGGTCAGGACCCGTTGCAGTGCCACCGGGCCACCCGTGGACGTACCGATAGCGACCAGCTTGTAGGCTTTGCGCTTGGGTGCCGGCGACGTTGCACTGGCGGGTGCCGAACGCGTCGGCGCAGGTGCCGGCGCGCTGCGTACCGGGGCCGGATTGAAACTGCTCGATGCCGTCGGCGCTGGCGCAGGGCTTGGTGCCGCAACCGGGGCTGGCGCCGGTGCGCTGTAGGCACCGACACGGCGATTGCTGCGGGAAATGCTGTGGACCTTTTCGCACAGCAACTGCCGGACCTTGTCGGGGTTGCGCGAAATGTCTTCGAAATTCTTCGGCAGGAAATCCACCGCCCCGGCGTCCAGCGCATCGAGGGTCACCCGAGCGCCTTCATGGGTCAGGGACGAGAACATCAATACCGGGGTCGGGCAGCGCTGCATGATATGCCGCACGGCCGTGATGCCGTCCATCATCGGCATCTCGTAGTCCATGGTGATCACGTCCGGCTTGAGCGCCAGGGCCTGATCAATCGCCTCTTTGCCATTGGTCGCGGTACCGACGACCTGAATACTCGTGTCCGCCGAAAGAATTTCCGAGACGCGGCGGCGGAAAAACCCCGAATCGTCCACCACCAGGACTTTAACTACCATAAACACTCCGTTAGACGAGGCGCGGCCCTGGGCCACGCCCCTCCAGAATCAAATACGCCGAGCGGCGTAACGCTTGAGCATGCTTGGCACATCGAGGATCAACGCGATGCGGCCGTCGCCGGTGATGGTGGCGCCGGACATGCCCGGGGTGCCCTGGAGCATCTTGCCCAACGGCTTGATGACCACTTCTTCCTGGCCCACCAACTGGTCGACAACGAAGCCGATCCGCTGGGTGCCCACCGAAAGGATCACCACGTGGCCTTCGCCCTGCTCCACATGAGCGGCGGAACTGACCAGCCAGCGCTTGAGGTAGAACAGCGGCAGTGCCTTGTCCCGTACGATCACCACTTCCTGGCCGTCCACCACGTTGGTGCGCGACAGGTCGAGGTGGAAAATCTCGTTGACGTTGACCAGCGGGAAGGCGAACGCCTGGTTGCCCAGCATCACCATCAGGGTCGGCATGATCGCCAGGGTCAGCGGGACCTTGATGACGATCTTCGAGCCCTGGCCCTTGGTCGAGTAGATATTGATCGAACCGTTGAGCTGGGAAATCTTGGTTTTCACCACGTCCATGCCCACGCCACGGCCCGACACGTCGGAAATCTCGGTCTTGGTCGAGAAACCTGGGGCGAAGATCAGGTTGTAGCACTCGGTGTCGCTCAGGCGGTCAGCGGCATCCTTGTCCATCACACCGCGTTTCACCGCGATGGAACGCAGCACGTTAGGGTCCATGCCTTTGCCGTCGTCGGAGATCGATAGCAGGATGTGGTCGCCTTCCTGCTCGGCGGCCAGGATCACCTTGCCGCTGCGGACCTTGCCCGAGGCTTCGCGTTCTTCCGGCGACTCGATGCCGTGGTCGACCGCGTTGCGCACCAAGTGGACCAGCGGGTCGGCCAGGGCCTCGACAAGGTTCTTGTCGAGGTCGGTTTCTTCACCCACCAGTTCCAGGTTGATTTCTTTCTTGAGCTGGCGAGCCAGGTCGCGAACCAGGCGCGGGAAGCGCCCGAAGACTTTCTTGATCGGCTGCATCCGGGTCTTCATGACCGCGGTCTGCAGATCCGCCGTGACCACGTCGAGGTTCGACACGGCCTTGGACATGGCTTCATCCTGGCTGTTGAGGCCCAGGCGCACCAGACGGTTACGCACCAGCACCAGTTCGCCGACCATGTTCATGATCTCGTCCAGGCGCGCGGTATCGACCCGAACAGTGGTCTCGGCTTCGCTGGCCGGTTTTTCCGCTGGCGCAGCCGCCGCAGCACGGGCGGGCGCCGGAGCAGCAGCGGCAGGCTTGGCAGGTTCGGCCTTCGGTTCCGGTGCCTTGGCAGCGGGTTTGGGCGCAGCCTTGGCCGCCGGTGCAGCCGCTGCGGCAGCGGCAGCAGGCGCAGCAGAAGCGGTACCGACTTCGCTGAACTTGCCCTTGCCATGCAACTCGTCGAGCAGTGATTCGAATTCGTGATCGCTGATCAGGTCGCTGCCCGCGGTAGCAGCGGCAGGCTTGGCCGGTGTCGGCGCCGAAGCGATGGCTGAATCCAGCGCGTCAACGGCAAAGGTGCCCTTGCCATGCAACTGATCGAGCAAGGCTTCGAATTCGTCGTCGGTGATGTCCGAGCTGTCGCCCGCGGCTTTCGGGGCGGCCGGAGCCGTCGGCGGCACGACCGCATCCGGCGCGAACTGGCCCTTGCCATGGAGCTGGTCGAGCAGTGACTCGAACTCGGCATCGGTGATTTCATCGCTGGCAGCCCCATCGGCGACCGGTGCAGCAGGTGCAGCCGGAGCGACCGGCGCCTCGGCCTGGGCCTTGACGGTATTCAGGGAGTCCAGCAGTTGTTCGAATTCGTTATCGGTGATGTCGCCCGATGCCTCGGCGACCGGTTCTTCAACCGCAGGCTCGGCAACCGGAGCCGCTTCGTCAGCCGATTGCGGCTCGGCCAGGCGCGCCAGCGCAGCGAGCAGTTCGGGGGTGGCAGCGGTGATCGGCGAGCGCTCACGCACTTCGCTGAACATGCTGTTGACCGCATCCAGCGCTTCAAGCACCACGTCCATCAGTTCCGAATCAACGCGACGCTCACCCTTGCGCAGGATGTCGAACACGTTTTCGGCAATGTGACAGCACTCCACCAACTCGTTGAGCTGGAGGAAGCCGGCGCCTCCTTTTACAGTGTGGAAACCGCGAAAAATTGCATTGAGCAGATCCGCATCATCTGGTCGGCTTTCCAGCTCGACCAGCTGTTCAGACAGTTGCTCTAGAATCTCGCCGGCCTCAACCAGGAAATCCTGAAGGATCTCTTCATCGGCGCCGAAGCTCATTAATGGCTGCTCCTAAAACAGGGCTAAAACTCAGAATCCAAGGCTGGACAGCAAATCGTCCACATCGTCCTGACCGGACATAACGTCTTCTCTTTTATCGGCATGAATCTGCGGACCTTCACCCTGAGAGAGATGTTTTTGTGGATCTTTTTCAGCGAGCATCGCTTCACGGTCGTGTTCGATGCCTGCAAAGCGGTCGACCTGGCTGGCCATCAACACCAGTTTGAGCAGGTTGCTTTCGACTTCGGTGACCAACTGGGTCACGCGCTTGATCACCTGACCGGTCAGGTCTTGATAGTCCTGAGCCAGCAGGATGTCGTTGAGGTTACTGGCCACGGCGCGGTTCTCGTTGCTGCTGCGCGTCAGGAAACCGTCGACCCGACGGGCCAGCTCCCGAAATTCTTCGGCGCCGACTTCGCGCCGCATGAACCGACCCCAGTCGGTGCTCAAGGCCTGGGCTTCGTCGCTCAGGCCATTGACCAGGGGCGTTGCGCTTTCCACCAGGTCCATGGTGCGGTTGGCCGCAGCCTCGGTCAGCTTGACCACATAACCCAGACGCTCGGTGGCGTCGGTGATCTGCGAGACTTCCTCGGCCTGCGGCATATTCGGGTCGATCTGGAAATTGACAATCGCGCTGTGCAATTCACGCGTGAGCTTGCCCACCTCCTGATACAGACCGCGGTCACGGGTCTGGTTGAGCTCATGGATCATTTGAACCGCATCGCCAAAGCGACCTTTTTCAAGGCTGTCGACCAGTTCGCGGGCATGTTTTTTCAGGGTCGATTCGAAATCGCCCATTGAAGATTCGTTATCCATAGCTCCCCCGTGGCGCCGTTAACCGATGCGTTCGAAGATTTTTTCGATCTTCTCTTTCAACGCCTGGGCCGTGAAGGGTTTGACCACATAGCCGTTTACACCGGCCTGGGCCGCTTCGATGATCTGCTCGCGCTTGGCTTCGGCAGTGACCATCAGCACCGGCAGATGCTTGAGTTTTTCGTCGGCACGCACCTGGCGCAACAGGTCGATACCGGTCATGCCCGGCATGTTCCAGTCGGTGACCAGGAAATCGAAGTTGCCACTGTGCAACATCGGGAGCGCAGTGGTCCCGTCATCTGCTTCGGCCGTGTTGGTGAACCCAAGGTCACGCAACAGGTTTTTTATGATCCGCCGCATCGTTGAGAAGTCATCAACGATGAGGATTTTCATGTTCTTGTCCAATTCGACCTCCAAGCAGTCTTAAACGCGCCCAGCACCTGGACGCGCCATTTCAATCAATCCGGCACAACACTCGACAACGGTCTGGAGCACAACGGATGGAGACTGGTACAGCACCTGCCAGGCCAGCCTCGTTCGCAGTGTCCCCACACTGCCTGTCAACGCGCTCGCCACTCCCCCAAACGCCCCCGCAAACGGGCCGCGCACTGGCTGTGTAACTGGCTGACCCGCGATTCGCTGACCCCCAGGACCTCACCGATTTCCTTGAGGTTCAGCTCTTCGTCGTAGTACAGCGCCAAGACCAGCCGCTCACGCTCCGGCAGATTGGCAATCGCATCCGCCAGCGCGCTCTGGAAACGTTCATCTTCCAGGTCACGCGACGGCTCCATGTGAGCACTTGCATTATCCTCGTGCAGCCCTTCATGCTCGCCGTCCTGCAACAGGTCGTCGAAACTGAACAGGCGACTGCCCAAGGTATCGTTCAAAATCCCGTAATAATCGTCGAGACTCAACTGGAGTTCGGCCGCAACCTCGTGATCTTTAGCGTCACGCCCGGTTTTAGCTTCAATTGCCCGAATTGCATCACTGACCATGCGGGTATTGCGGTGTACCGAACGCGGCGCCCAATCGCCCTTGCGGACTTCATCGAGCATCGCACCGCGAATGCGAATACCGGCATACGTCTCGAAACTCGCGCCCTTGCTCGCGTCGTATTTGTTCGACACTTCGAGCAGGCCGATCATGCCCGCCTGGATCAAGTCCTCGACCTGGACACTGGCCGGCAACCGCGCCAGCAAGTGATAGGCGATACGCTTGACCAGTGGCGCGTAACGCTCGATCAATTCGTATTGGGCGTCCCGTGCCGATTTTTTGTAGAGATGGTTGTAACCGCTGGCTGTCATAGCACGGGCCCTGCTGTTTGTTGCACAAGACGCTCGACGAAAAATTCCAGATGCCCGCGAGGGTTGGCCGGCAGTGGCCAGGTATCGACCTTCTGGGCGATTGCCTTGAACGCCAGCGCGCATTTGGAACGTGGAAAGGCTTCATAAACGGCACGTTGCTTCTGGACGGCCTTGCGTACGCTTTCGTCGTAAGGCACTGCGCCGACGTATTGTAGGGCGACGTCCAGGAAACGATCCGTGACCTTTGTCAACTTGGCGAACAGGTTGCGTCCTTCCTGCGGGCTCTGGGCCATGTTGGCCAGGACGCGGAAGCGGTTCATGCCATAGTCGCGGTTAAGCAACTTGATCAGGGCATAGGCGTCGGTGATGGACGTCGGTTCGTCGCAGACCACCAGCAGCACTTCCTGGGCCGCGCGGACAAAACTGACGACCGAGTCACCGATACCGGCTGCGGTGTCGATCACCAGCACATCGAGGTTGTCGCCGATGTCGCTGAAAGCCTGGATCAGGCCCGCGTGCTGGGCCGGGGTCAGGTGAACCATGCTCTGGGTGCCTGAGGCAGCCGGCACGATGCGAATCCCGCCCGGCCCCTGCAACAATACGTCACGCAGCTCACAGCGCCCTTCAATCACGTCCGCCAGCGTGCGTTTGGGTGTAAGCCCCAACAACACGTCGACGTTCGCCAGGCCCAGGTCGGCGTCCAGCAGCATGACCCGTCGGCCAAGCTCTGCCAGAGCCAGGGACAAGTTCACTGACACGTTAGTCTTCCCGACGCCACCTTTGCCGCCGGTCACCGCGATCACCTGTACGGGATGCATGCTGCCCATGTTCGTTCTTTACCTTGTCTTACTTAGACGGAGGCCACATTACTGGCTGCGCGTTCACATACGGAACAATGCATGGCAGACCATCGATGTAGGTACAAAAAATATTCATGATTACCTCAGCCGACCTGCTTGGTCGGGCTGTGGTAGATATCAGCGAACATATCAGCCATGGCTTCTTCGCTGGGTTCTTCCTGCATTTGCACACTCACGGCACGACTGACCAGTTGATGACGGCGCGGCAGATGCAAATCATCCGGGATCCGCGGCCCGTCGGTCAGGTAGGCCACCGGTAATTCATGACCGATCGCCAGGCTCAACACCTCGCCCAGGCTTGCCGTTTCGTCCAGCTTAGTCAGGATGCAGCCGGCCAGCCCGCAGCGTTTGTAGCTGTGGTATGCGGCGGTTAGAACCTGTTTCTGGCTGGTGGTTGCCAATACGAGATAATTTTTTGACTTGATACCGCGTCCGGCCAGGCTTTCGAGCTGCATGCGCAGGGCTGGATCGCTGGCTTGCAGGCCTGCGGTATCGATCAGCACGACGCGTTTGCGCAGCAGCGGCTCCAGCGCCTGGGCCAGGGACTGACCCGGATCCACATGGGTCACCGACACATTGAGGATCCGGCCGAGGGTCTTGAGTTGTTCCTGGGCGCCGATACGGAAACTGTCCATGCTCACCAGGGCAATGCTCTGGGCGCCGTACTTGAGTACATAACGGGCGGCGAGCTTGGCCAGGGTGGTGGTCTTGCCCATGCCGGCAGGACCGACCATGGCGATTACCCCGCCTTCTTCCAACGGCTCGACTTCCGGGGTCGCGATCATCCGCGCCAAGTGCGCCAGCAACATGCGCCAGGCCTGACGAGGCTCCTCGATATCATTGATCAGCGCCAGCAGGTCCCGGGACAACGGGCCGGACAGGCCGATGCGTTGCAGGCGACGCCACAGGTTGGCCTGGGCTGGACGGCTGCCTTGCAGCTGGTTCCAGGCCAGGGAGCCGAGCTGGACTTCCATCAGCTCACGCAGGCTGTTGAGTTCAAAGCGCATCGAATCCAGGGCCCGCGGATCGACACCCCGGGCAGGCGCTGCGGGCGCTGGCTCAGGACGACGCGGTTCGGCGTGGGCCTGCTCGATCAGCGGTTCGGCAGCAGTCAAAGGCAGGCCGGCCGTCAGCGGCTGACCGGCAAACAATTGACGATTGGTGCCTGCCGCGCCCTCGCCTTCGCTGCTGCGCAGGCTCAGCTCGGCCTGGGCGCTGGCGATGCGCGATTGGGTCTTGCGCAGCTCGTCTTCAAGTTCCATGTTCGGAACCCGGGGAGCCAGCGCCGACAATTTATAATCCAGCGCAGCCGTCAGTTCGACACCGCCAGCGATCCGGCGATTACCGATGATGGCCGCTTCAGCGCCCAGCTCGTCACGAACCAGCTTCATGGCCTGACGCATATCGGCGGCGAAAAAACGCTTCACTTGCATAAACCACTACCTCAGCCGTTGGGCCCTACTGTCGCAACGATGGTCACTTGCTTGTTGTCCGGTATTTCCTGGTACGCCAGCACATGCAGCCCCGGAACCGCGAGGCGCCCGAATCGCGAGAGCATCGCGCGAATCGGACCGGCCACCAGCAGGATCACCGGTTGGCCTTGCATCTCTTGCCGCTGGGCTGCTTCGATCAGCGAACGCTGCAGCTTCTCGGCCATGCTTGGCTCCAGCAGAACACCCTCTTCCGAGCCTTGTCCTGCCTTCTGCAGACTATTGAGCAATATCTGTTCCAACCTTGGCTCCAAGGTGATCACAGGCAGCTCAGACTCAGTGCCTACAATGCTTTGGACGATTGCACGGGACACGCCGACCCGAACCGCAGCCACCAGGGCGGCGGTATCTTGACTCTTGGAAGCGTTGTTGGCGATAGCCTCGGCAATACTGCGTATGTCGCGCACGGGCACCTGTTCGGCCAACAGCGCCTGCAGCACCTTGAGCAACTGCGACAACGAAACCACACCCGGCACCAGCTCTTCGGCCAGCTTCGGCGAGCCTTTGGCCAGTACTTGCAGGAGTTGCTGGACTTCTTCGTGGCCGATCAGCTCGCTGGAGTGCTTGTACAGGATCTGGTTCAAGTGGGTCGCCACCACTGTACTGGCGTCCACCACGGTGTAGCCAAGGGACTGCGCCTGGGCCCGTTGACTGATTTCGATCCACACCGCTTCCAGGCCGAAAGCCGGATCCTTGGCGGTGATGCCGTTGAGGCTGCCGTAGACCTGCCCCGGGTTGATCGCCAGCTCGCGATCCGGGTAGATCTCGGCTTCAGCCAGGATCACCCCCATCAAGGTCAAGCGATACGCGCTCGGCGCCAGATCGAGGTTGTCGCGGATATGCACGGTGGGCATCAAGAAGCCCAGGTCTTGGGAGAGCTTCTTGCGCACCCCCTTGATACGCGCCAGCAACTGACCACCCTGGTTGCGGTCGACCAATGGAATCAGGCGGTAACCGACTTCCAGGCCGATCATGTCGATAGGCGTCACGTCATCCCAGCCCAGTTCCTTGGTTTCCATGGCGCGGGCCGGCGACGGCAGCAGCTCCTGCTGACGCTTGACCTCTTGCAGGGCCTGGACTTTCTGCACGTTCTGCTTTTTCCAGAACAGGTAGGCGCCACCGGCAGCCATGGCAGCCATGGTCAGAAAGGAAAAGTGCGGCATTCCCGGCACGATCCCCATCACCGCCATCAAGCCTGCGGCCACGGCCAAGGCCTTGGGCGAGGCGAACATCTGACGACCAATTTGCTTGCCCATGTCTTCGGAGCCCGAAGCGCGGGTCACCATGATCGCAGCAGCTGTGGATAGCAACAGTGATGGCAATTGCGCCACCAAACCGTCACCGATGGTCAGCAGGGCGTACACCTTACCGGCATCGCCAAAAGTCATGCCGTGCTGGAAGATACCGACGGCCATGCCGCCGATCAGGTTAATGAACAGAATCAGCAAACCGGCGATGGCGTCACCGCGTACGAATTTGCTGGCACCGTCCATGGAACCGTAGAACTCGGCCTCCTGGGCCACTTCCAGACGACGCAGCTTGGCCTGGCTCTGGTCGATCAAGCCGGCGTTGAGGTCGGCGTCGATCGCCATTTGCTTGCCAGGCATCGCATCGAGGGTAAAACGCGCGCTCACCTCGGAAATCCGTCCGGCACCCTTGGTCACCACGACGAAGTTGATGATCATCAAAATGGCGAAGACCACGATACCGACCACATAGTTGCCGCCGATCACCACCTCACCGAACGCCTGGATCACCTTACCGGCGGCAGCGTGCCCTTCATGCCCGTGGATCATCACGACCCGGGTGGAGGCCACGTTCAACGCCAGGCGCATCAACGTGGCTACCAGCAGGATGGTGGGGAATACTGCGAAATCCAATGGCCGCAAGGCGTAGACACAAACGAGCAGCACCACGATCGACAGCGCGATGTTGAACGTGAAGAACACGTCCAGCAGGAACGGCGGCACCGGCAGCATCATCATGGCGAGCATGACCAGCAGCAACAGCGGCACACCCAGGTTACCCCGGCTGAGGTCTGCTACGTTGCTGCGAGCGGTGCTGAGTAACTGAGAGCGATCCACCAATAATCCCCGTGCCTGTAAAGCAAACTTTTGACGCCCCGGACGGGCGCAGACGGGGTATTGCAAGAAGCCTTCCAACTTTGGCCGCAGGTAGGAACGGAGGGCGCTACAGGAAAAATCATGCCCCGCCGAACGCAGAACCTGTAGTGAGGGGATTTATCCCCGACGGGCTGCGAAGCGGCCCCTGAATCTGGGATATTCAGGTATGCCTGGGGAATTGAGTGGGTCTGGTTTGGGGCCGCTTCGCAGCCCAGCGGGAGCAAGCTCCCTCGCCACAGGTCCACCGTGTCCCCGCTCCAAACAGTTCTGCACCTGGTTCAACGCCTGCAATAGCCAGACTCAGGAATCCCGTCGCAAATCCGGCGGAATCGGCAAATCCTTGAGTGGCTCGGGGCGCTTGCCCTTGCCGGCGCGGTGTTGGCGGATCTGGTAGACGTAGGCCAGTACCTGGGCCACGGCCAGGTACAGGCCGCCAGGGATTTCCTGATCGAGTTCGGTGGAGTAGTAAATCGATCGCGCCAGGGCCGGGGATTCGAGCAACATCACTTCATTGGCCACGGCGATTTCACGGATTTTCAGCGCCAGGAAGTCACTGCCCTTGGCCAGCAACACCGGAGCGTTGCCTTTTTCGGGGTCGTACTTGAGGGCTACGGCGTAGTGAGTCGGGTTGGTGATAACCACATCGGCGTCGGGGATCGCCGCCATCATCCGCCGCTGGGACACCTCGCGCTGCAACTGGCGAATCCGCTGCTTGACCTCCGGCTTGCCCTCCTGGTCCTTGTGCTCGTCGCGTATCTCCTGCTTGGTCATCATCAACTTCTGCTTGCTCTGATACAGCTGGATTGGCACATCGATGGCAGCGATCAGGATCAGGCCGCAGGCCATCCACAATGTGCTCCAGCCCACCAACTGCACACTATGGATAATGGCCTGCTCCAGAGGCTCATGGGCGATGCGCAACAGGTCGTCAATGTCGGACTGCAAGACGGTGAGCGCCACAAACAGAATCAGCAGGAATTTCCCAAAAGCCTTGAGCAGCTCCATCAGCGCCGTAGTAGAGAACATACGTTTGATGCCGGCGGCCGGATTCATCCGGCTGAATTTAGGGGCCAAGCTCTTGCCGGCGAACAGCCAGCCACCGAGGGAAATCGGGCCAATGATGGCAGCCAACAACAAGAAGAGCAGGACTGGCTGTACCGACAGAATCGCAATTTTTCCCGAGTGCAGCAGATACTGCCCCATCGCTCCCGGACTCAGCAGCACTTCACGGGGCAGGGAGAAATTCAGCCGCATGATTTCCAGCAAGTCCAAGGCCAACCCACCACCATAAATCAGCAACCCGCCCGCCCCGGCCAGCATCACCGCCAGGGTATTGAGTTCCTTGGAGCGAGCGATCTCACCCTTTTCCCGGGACTCCCTCTTGCGCTTATCCGTGGGGTCTTCTGTCTTGTCCTGACCACTCTCGCTCTCGGCCATGGTTCAGCGCGCCTGTGCCATGTCGCGTAAAAGCTGCAAGGCCTGGGTAGCCAGCGGCTGATACTGATTGAGGATATCCCCCAGGCTGACCCAGAAAATCACCATGCCCAGCACAAGGGTGAGCGGGAAACCAATGGAGAAAATATTCAACTGCGGCGCCGCGCGGGTCATCACGCCAAACGCGATGTTGACTATCAGCAACGCGGTGATCGCCGGCAATACCAGCACCATCGCCGCACCCAGGACCCAGCCGAGCTTGCCGGCGATTTCCCAGAAATGATTGACCAGCAACGCACTGCCCACCGGCATCGTGGTGAAACTCTCGGTCAACACCTCGAACACCACCAGATGCCCGTTCATGGCGAGGAACAACAGAGTCACCAGCATCGTCAGGAACTGACCGATCACCGCCGTGTTGACGCCGTTGGTAGGGTCGATCATGGACGCGAAGGCCATGCCCATCTGGATCGAGATGATTTGCCCGGCCACCACGAAGGCCTGGAAGAACAGCTGCAGCGAAAACCCCATCAAGGCGCCGATGAGGATCTGCTCGGCGATCAACATCAGGCCGCTGAGATCCAAGGCATTGACCGGCGGCATCGGTGGTAACCCAGGCGCAATGACCACCGTGATGGCCAAGGCGAAATACAGCCGCACGCGGGTCGGCACCAGGGTCGTGCCGAAGACTGGCATGCTCATGAGTACCGCGGTGACGCGAAACAGCGGCAGGATGAACGACGCCACCCAGGTACTGATCTGGGTGTCCGTCAGCGCGAGCATCGACATGGGGTCAGCCGATCAACTGCGGAATACTGCCATACAGCTGCAGAATGTATTCCATGAAGGTTTGTACCAGCCAGGGGCCAGCGACGATCAGCGTCACCAGCATCACCAGCAGGCGCGGCAGGAAGCTCAAGGTCTGTTCGTTGATCTGGGTCGCGGCCTGGAACATTGCCACCAGCAACCCCACCAGCAGACTGGGGATCACCAGGATGGCAACCATTATGGTCGTCAGCCAGAGTGCTTCACGGAACAGGTCTACCGCTACTTCAGGCGTCATATCGCCCTCCCCGCACAAAAGGCCTAAACACCGCCGAAACTGCCCGCCAGGGTACCGATGATCAGCGCCCAGCCATCCACCAACACAAACAGCATGATCTTGAACGGCAAGGAAATGATCAGCGGAGAGAGCATCATCATGCCCATGGCCATCAGGATACTGGCGACCACCAGGTCAATGATCAGGAACGGGATGAAAATCATGAAGCCGATCTGGAACGCGGTCTTGAGTTCAGAGGTCACGAACGCTGGCACCAGGATGGTCAGCGGCGCCTGGTCGGCACTGGGGATATCGGTGCGCTTGGACAGGCGCATGAACAGCTCCAGGTCGCTGCTGCGAGTCTGGGCCAGCATGAAATCCTTGATCGGCACTTCAGCCTTGGCCACGGCATCCTGGGCGGTGATTTTTTCTGCCAGGTAGGGTTGCAGCGCATCCTGGTTCACCCGGTCGAACACCGGCGCCATGATGAACATGGTCAAAAACAGCGCCATACCGGTGAGGATCTGGTTCGAGGGGGTCTGTTGCAGGCCCAGGGCCTGGCGCAGGATCGAAAAGACAATGATGATCCGGGTGAAGCTGGTCATCAGCATGACGAACGCCGGGATGAAACTCAGCGCGGTCATGATCAGCAGGATCTGCAGGCTGACCGAGTATTCCTGGGCCCCTTCGGCGTTGGTTCCGAGGGTGATCGCCGGGATCGACAGCGGATCGGCGGCGAACGCCAACGGTGCGGCCAGCATCAAGGCCAATGCCAACAGAATGCGCAATGGCATTACTTTTTATCCTTCTGGTCTTTACCCAACAGTTCCATGAGGCGCTGGGCAAATTCGGGGCTGGCCTGCTCGGCGGAGGGCACCTGCACCGGCTCCTTGAGGACGTGCAAGGCGGTGATGGTGCCCGGGCTCAAGCCGAGCAGGATCTGCTCGTTACCGACCTGTACCAGCACCAGCCGGTCGCGTGGCCCGAGCGCGCGCGAACCGACGATGTCGATGACCTGCCCCTTGCCAGCCGGCCCCGCCTGCTGCACACGCCGCAATAACCAGGCGAGAAAGAAGATCAAGCCCAGAACCAGCAGCAAGCCGAGCACCAACTGCGCCAATTGCCCGGCGATACCACTGCCTGCTACCGGCGCAGCGGCGGCCGTGGCAACCGGTTCGGCCGCCAGCACACTCAATGGCAGCATCGCGGCTGCAGCGAAGAAACCTTTCACTCAGCGCAACTTCTTGATGCGTTCGCTCGGGCTGATCACGTCCGTCAGGCGAATGCCGAACTTCTCGTTGACCACCACCACTTCGCCATGGGCGATCAAGGTACCGTTGACCAGTACGTCGAGCGGCTCGCCGGCCAGGCGGTCCAGTTCGATCACCGAACCCTGGTTGAGCTGCAGCAGGTTGCGGATGTTGATGTCGGTGCTGCCCACTTCCATGGAGATCGACACCGGGATATCGAGGATCACATCCAGGTTCGGACCATCGAGCGTCACCGGCTCATGACTCTTCGGCACGCTGCCAAATTCTTCCATCTGCAGGCGACTGGACGCATGGGCGCCAGTATCGGCCGCCAGCAAGGCGTCGATGTCGGCTTGCCCGGCATCGCCGGTTTCTTCCAGGGCCGCGGCCCATTCGTCGGCCAGCGCCTGGTCATCCTGGGTATTCATATCGTCAGCCATCATGTTTCCTCGGCGGGCAAAAATTCAGTTAGAAGCAAAAAACCGTTACAAACTTAAGGCGTTCGACACCGCTCAGCGGCGTTCGATCGGCTCGATCACCTGCAACGCCAGGTTGCCTTTGTGAGAGCCCATCTTGACCTTGAAGGCCGGCACGCCATTGGCGCGCATGATCATGTCTTCCGGCATCTCTACGGGGATGATGTCCCCCGGCTGCATGTGCAGGATGTCCCGCAGGCGCAGTTGCCGGCGAGCGACCGTCGCACCGATCGGCACGTCGACATCCAGCACGTCCTGGCGCAAGGCATTGATCCAGCGCTCGTCCTGATCGTCGAGGTCCGACTGGAAACCGGCGTCGAGCATTTCACGCACCGGCTCGATCATCGAGTACGGCATGGTCACGTGCAGATCGCCGCCACCGCCATCGAGTTCGATGTGGAAGGTCGAGACCACAATGGCCTCGCTCGGGCCGACAATGTTGGCCATGGCCGGGTTCACTTCCGAGTTGATGTACTCGAAGTTCACTTCCATGATCGCCTGCCAGGCTTCCTTCAGGTCGACGAAGGCCTGCTCCAGCACCATGCGCACCACCCGCAACTCGGTTGGGGTGAATTCCCGACCTTCGATCTTGGCGTGACGGCCGTCACCACCGAAGAAGTTGTCCACCAGCTTGAACACCAACTTGGCGTCAAGGATGAACAACGCGGTGCCGCGCAACGGCTTGATCTTCACCAGATTGAGACTGGTGGGCACGTACAGCGAGTGCACGTACTCGCCGAACTTCATCACCTGCACGCCACCGACGGCCACATCGGCCGAACGGCGCAGCATGTTGAACATGCTGATGCGGGTGTAGCGGGCGAAACGTTCGTTGATCATTTCCAGGGTCGGCATGCGTCCGCGAACGATGCGATCCTGGCTGGTCAGGTCGTAGCTTTTGACGCTGCCCGGTTCAGCAGCGTTTTCGGTCTGTACCAGACCGTCGTCGACACCATGCAACAGCGCATCGATTTCGTCCTGGGACAGCAGGTCCTGCACGGCCATGTCGTGTTCCTACTGCAATACGAAGTTAGTGAAGAGCAACTGTTCGATCACCACTTTGCCAAGCTCTTTCTGAGCGACTTCCTGCACGCTGGCCGTGGCTTTCTGACGCAACATTTCCTGGCCGACGGGCGTGGCCAAGGTGTCGAAACTCTGTCCGGAAAAGAGCATCACCAGGTTATTGCGGATCAGTGGCATGTGTACCCGCAGCGCTTCCAGGTCAGCCTGGTTGCGACCCAGCAGGGTAATGCTCACCTGCATGTAGCGTTGACGACCGTTCTGGGTGTAGTTGGCCACGAAGGCTGGCGCCATCGGTTCGAAAATCGCCGGCTGCTTGCCCACTGGCGCAGCTTCGACCGCCACTGCCGGCTTGCTTTGAGCGCTGTGCATGAAATACCAGGTCGCACCCACAGATACACCGATCGCCAGGAGCAAACCCACTACGATCATGATGATCAGCTTGAGTTTGCCTTTGGTTGCAGGGTCTTTTACAGCTGCTGCTTCACTCTTCGCCATGCCAATAATCCGTCACTAATCGGGGTTTTCACTGTTGCACGGCAAGGCTGGAGCAAGTGTTATGCCAGAAGTGGCAAGAGAGAAGATGGCTGGGCGGATGCAATCTTTGATCGCCCTGAAACCAATGTGGGAGCGAGCTTGCTCGCGATAGCGAAGGATCAGTTACCTGCAAGGTAACTGACAAGCCGCTATCGCGAGCAAGCTCGCTCCCACTGAGGGGGGGGGCTGTGACATCAGGCGTAGTAGTCGACCGCACTGGAGCCAATGACGCTGGTGGTACTGGCCGCCACTTCCGCAACGCTGGCCGGCAGGTGTTCATCCGCCGAGTCCACTCGCCCACCGGACGACGTCGTGCGCCCGGCCTGGGCTTGCTGCTGGGCCTGCTGCCCCTGGTTCTGCGAGCCTCGGGATTGATCGGACACGCTGACATCGACCTGGCCCATGCCCTGCTGGGCGAAACTGTCCCGCAGGCGATGCATCTGACCCTCGAGAGCTTCGCGAACGCCGGAGTGGGCACTCATGAACGTGACCTGGGTCTGCTGGTCCGGAACCATGTTCACCCGGATATCCAGGCGTCCGAGTTCGGCGGGTTGCAGCTGGATGTCGGCCGCCTTGAGATTGACGCTGGACAGGTACATCACCCGGTTGACCACCTCTTCGGTCCAACCGCTCTGATTCATCGCGATAGGTTGATTGACCGGCACCGCGTTGGCGGTCTTGGGCGTAGCAGCCTGGGTCAGTGCGGCCAGGCGGTTGGCGAAATCGTCCACGCGAGTATCATTGGAAGCGGCGCTCAGGTCCTTGAGACCCTCGCTGATCAAGCCGCCGAATGCCTTGTCACCGCCCTGCTGGCTACCAGAATCGGTACTGTTCTGGTCGGCCTGCACGGTGAGCATGCTCGCCATGCCTGCGGCGAAGGTCTGCGCCGAAGTCGGCTCACCGTCGAGCGACGCCGAGGCAGCAGTCTTGGATTGCGCCTGGCTGGAGGCGGAAACATGACCGCCCTGCTCCATCGCCAACCGCAAGGCAGGCAATGCGTCGAGCGGGTCGGCTTCAGGGTCAAAGGCTGGGTCGACCTCCGGGACCACCGCAGCCTGGGCTGGCGCCACCAGCGGGGCAAGCGGTGCCGCGACGGCTGTGGAGACCTGAGTCTCGGTCGTGGCCACAGGCGCAGGTTCCGGCGCGATTGTCGCCACCGGCACCGTCACGTCGGGTAGCAATCCTGGATCAAGGCTCGGATCGACGGGTGCAGCATCCGCCACTGGCGTCTCAGCCGAGTCGGCGTTGTCGTCACTGGCAGTCTCGTCGTCGGCGCTAACCGGTTTGTCCGCGGGCAAGGGTTTGCCGCTATCGGCAACTGTCGGTTCCGAGGTGGCAGGGGTTTGGTTGCCGGTGTCTTTTTTGACGGTGTTACTGGAAGCGTTGTCGCGCGCCGATTTCACTGGTGGCTCAGGGGCCGCCGCAGCCTTGTCAGGCGCCTGCTTGGCGAAGACTTGAGCGAAGCTGGAGGCTCTATCCCCGAGATCCGGGGCCGCTGCCGGTGAATTGACGGCGGCCTTGGGCTTGGCCTGGACAGAGGCCTGAAGCAGTGTATTGGGGGTAACGGGCATAAAAAGGTCTCCGCTGCACTGGAATCATAGGTACAGTCGAGACTAGGCAATGCAAGGCACGGGCCAACGTCTGCCCGACCGTCAAATCTCAGCAGTGAAAGCCTTCGCGCTCTTCCCTGCAAAGCTTGCGAACATAAGCAAATTCGCTGTCGATTTCGTTGACCAGTTTCTCGATACCGCCCAATGACGGCTGCTTGGCACGTTGCTCCAGTTCGCCACACAGCTCGGCCAGGCGGATAGCGCCCATGTTGCTGCTGCTGCCCTTGAAGCTGTGGGCCGTGGCGCTCAGTTTTTCAGCGTCCCGTGCCTCATGCAGCACGCGCAAGCGAGCCTCCGAATCATTGAGAAACGTATCCAGCAACTCCAGATACCCCTCCTCCATGACTTCCTTCAGCGTGCTGAGCACGTCGCGGTCCAGATGAATCTCGTTCACTTGTTCGCTCCCTGATCAAGAATGGCGCCGATTATGCCGGAGCCTCCCAGAAAAACTCCACGCGCGCACTACGACCATCGTCTGACCAACTGGCCTGGTGGCTCAACTGGCGTACCAGGCTCACCCCACGCCCCGACAACCGATCAGTGTCCACAGGACGCGCCAGCACCCTGGCGACGTCAAAACCCTCGCCACTGTCCTCGACCTCTATGGCCAGGCGACCACCCTCGCCGCTTGGCGAGACATGCAAGTGCACCCGCACATAGCCGTCGCTCAGCTCATCCAGGCGCGTATTGCGCTCTCTGTAATAGCGGGCAAAACCCACCGCGTCACGCTTGAGGCTGGAGTCAAGCCCCAGCACCCCATGATCCAGGGCATTGGAATACAGCTCCGACATGACGCTATAAAGGGCGCCACTTTGCACCCTGAGCCCATGGACCTCAAGTAACAACTGCAGCAAATAGGGCATCGGATTGAAGCGCTTGAGCGTCTGCGCCCGGAATTCGAAGCTCACCGACCAATCCAGAGGGCTGGACTGGCCGCTATCGGAATAGACCGGTGGCGGCGGATTGAGTTGCGTCGGGGCGACCAGTCGCAACTCGACCATGCTGAAGTCATCCCGCGACTCACCGCGAAAATCTCGCAAGGCCTGCTGGATGTCTTCAAACAGCAGGTCGGGTTCACGGTTGGCGGCAAACACCTGTTGCAGCCGTTCAACGCCAAACAGTTGCTCGTCTTCGTCAGTGGTATCGATCACGCCATCGGACAACAGGAACACCCGGTCACCCAGCGACATGGTATGCACTTCGGTGCGGTCATCGAATAATTGAGGGGTGAGCACGCCCAATGGCAGGTGACGCGCCGGCAATGGCGTACGCACGCCGCTGAGGCTGTCATGCAGGTATCCATCGGGCATGCCGCCGTTCCAGATCTCTACCGTGCAACGCTGGAAGCTCAGGCATAACAACGTCGCGCAACAGAACATGTCCACGGGCAGGATGCGTTTGAGCTTGGCATTCATCTCTCGCAGGATCTGCGCCAGGCCATAGCCTTTGGCAGTCATCCCGTAGAACACTTCCGCCAGCGGCATCGCGCCGACCGCCGCCGGCAAACCGTGGCCGGTGAAATCCCCCAGCAGGACGTGCATGTCGCCAGCCGGATTGAACGCTGCCAACAGCAGGTCACCGTTGAACAAGGCATAAGGCGATTGCAAGTAACGGATGTTCGGCGCACTCAGGCAGCCGGAGTGGGCGATCTTGTCGAACACGGCCTTGGCGACCCGTTGCTCGTTGAGCAAGTAGTCATGGTGCCGGGCAATCTGGTCGCGCTGCTCCACCACCGTGGCCTGCAACCGACGCAAACGGTCCATGGCCTTGATCTTGGCCGCCAGGATCACTTGGTTGTAGGGTTTGGCCAGGAAATCGTCGCCGCCCGCCTCCAGGCAACGGGCCAAGGCTTCGCTCTCGGTCAACGAGGTGAGGAAAATGATCGGGACCAACTGGTCCCCGGCCAACTGCTTGATTTTCTGCGCGGCTTCGAAGCCGTCCATTACCGGCATCATTGCGTCCATCAGCACCAGGTGCGGACGCTTTTCCAGATAGACCTCGACCGCTTCGGCGCCATCGGCCGCAGTGAGCACATGATGCCCCTGGCGGCGGACGATGGTCGACAACAGCAGTCGATCAGCGGCACTGTCTTCGGCAATCAGGACCGTCAGTGGCTCCGACGACGATTGCATGGCGATCAACTGATGTCGAACAGCTTGTCAAAATTGGAGATCGCAAGGATTTTCTTGACGTCGCTGCTGCTGTTGACGACCCGGATGTCCGACTCGTCGCCACCGGCATGATCACGTAACAGCAAGAGCATGCCCAAGGCGGAACTGTCGAGATAGGTGGCTTTCTTCAAATCCACCACAATGGACTCGGGCTTGTTATTGAGTCTCTCGTAAGACTCGCGAAACTCCTGGTGCCGTCCGAAATCGAATCGACCTTCGATCGAAATCGTCAATTTCTTCCCATCTTGGGATACTTCTGTAACGACTGACATGTTCAGCTTCCCTGTCATGGACATACGTGTACAAGGTGTAGCATCAGGTAGAGGTCTGAGCAAGGTTTTGCCTCGATCATCCGACAAAATCCTGGTTTCTCATCAATAGGGATTCTGACGCGGCAGGCGCTGGGACAACTCATCCAGCAGTTTCTGTTCGCGCTTGTCTTCCAGTTGCCGCGCCTCATCAATATAGCGCTGCACCAGTTTGCGCAACCCTTCGACCCGGGCAAACGCCTCTTGCCAGCTCTGACGGGCCTTTTCCAGGTTGTTCTGGTGCCAGACCAGGCTTTGACGCTGTTGGTCGATAGCGGTACCCAACTGCGCGAGGAATCCTTGGTAACCCAACAACCACTGCCCGGAAACCCCATGGGCGCCACGGGCGATCCACTGTTCCTGGTATTCGAGTCGAAAGTTTTCGAGGTCAGCCAGCTTGCTTTCGGCGACTTTGACCTGGCCCTGGAAATAGGCCAGTCGCTGGACGGCGGTCTTCTCGGCCTTTTCGGCCATGTCCACCACTGGCGCCAGGCGTGCCGCACGACTCGTGGCCATGGCCGGTTACGTGCCTGAGACCGGGGCGAAAATAGTCTGCAAGTGCGCTTCGCTGGCGCCCATGCCGATGTTGTCGTTCAGGCTCTGGCGCAGGTAAACGGCCATGGACGGGTAAAGACTGATGGCGGTGTCGGTCTCGCGATCACCGCCGGGGACATAGGCGCCGACGCTGATCAGGTCGCGGCTTTGCTGGTAGCGCGACCAGTACTGCTTGAACTGCTGGGCCCGCTTCATGTGTTCGGCACTGATCACCGACGGCATGACCCGACTGATGGACGCCTCGATGTCGATGGCCGGGTAATGCCCTTCTTCGGCCAGGCGTCTGGACAGCACGATGTGCCCGTCGAGTACGCCCCGGGCCGAGTCGGCGATGGGGTCCTGCTGGTCGTCGCCTTCGGACAGCACGGTATAGAAGGCGGTGATGGAACCGCCGCCCTTTTCCGCATTGCCGGCGCGTTCCACCAGTTTCGGCAGCTTGGCGAATACCGAAGGCGGATACCCCTTGGTGGCCGGCGGCTCGCCGATGGCCAAGGCGATTTCCCGCTGAGCCTGGGCGAAACGGGTCAGAGAATCCATCAGCAACAGCACGTTCTTGCCTTTGTCGCGAAAGTACTCGGCAATGCGCGTGCAGTACATGGCTGCCCGCAGGCGCATCAATGGCGCATCGTCCGCTGGCGAAGCCACCACCACCGAACGCTTGAGCCCTTCCTCGCCAAGAATGTGCTCGATGAATTCCTTCACCTCACGACCCCGCTCGCCGATCAGTCCCACCACGATGATGTCGGCCTCGGTGAAGCGGGTCATCATGCCCAGCAGCACACTCTTGCCCACCCCGGTACCGGCAAACAGGCCCAGGCGCTGGCCGCGCCCGACCGTCAATAAACCGTTGATGCAGCGGATGCCCACGTCCAGCGGTACGCTGATGGGGTCGCGCTTGAGGGGGTTGATCGTCGGGCCGTCCATCGGCACCCAATCTTCGGCCTTCATGCCGCCCTTGCCGTCCAGGGCGCGTCCGGCCCCGTCCAGCACGCGCCCGAGCATGCTCATGCCCATGGGCAGGCGACCGTTATCGGCCAGGGGCACCACGCGCGCACCGGGCGCGATACCGGCGACACTGCCCACCGGCATCAAGAAAACCTTGCTGCCGGAAAATCCCATGACTTCGGCTTCGACCTGCACCGGGTGGTAGCTGTCGTCGTTGATCACCATGCAACGGCTGCCCATGGCGGCACGCAGGCCCTCGGCTTCGAGGGTCAGGCCGACCATGCGCAGCAGGCGACCTTCCAGGATCGGTTGGCCGGCCAGCTCACTGGCCTCGGCGTAGCTGCCCAGGCGCTTGCCGAAGCTGGTTCGCTCAAGGCGCATCGCGGCTGTCCAGTGCAGAAGCGTCCAATTCAGGTACATCCAAGCCAGCATCGGCCGGCGCGGCATCAGCGCTGATCAGGGGTTCGTCCGGCAACTCCAGGCTCAGGTCGGGAGCGGCCGGATGCAGGGCCTGTTCGTGCAACTGGTCGAACAATTTGGCCATGATCTGGCTGATGCGGGTTTCAACGGTTGCGTCGATGCGGCTGTGTTCGGTTTCCACACGGCAACCGCCGGGCAGCAGCGAAGCGTCCTCGACGATACGCCAGGTTTCTTCATGACGTTCGCGCAGGGCCTTGACCAGCTCGAAGTCCTGGGGATTGATGTACAGCCGCACATTGCCCACGCCCAATGGCAACAACTTGAGCGCTTCGCGCATGACATGTTCGATCTGGGTCGAATCGATGGCCAGTTCACGCTGGATGACTTGCCGGGCAATGTGCTGCACCAGCCCGACCAGGGATTTCTCGATCTGGGTGTCCTGCTCGGCGATGGGGTCGAACAGGTTGAGCATCAGCGATTCCAGCGCACGGAGCTTGGCCGTCAGCGCCACGTCGGCTTCCTGGCGGACCTTGAGCGTGGTGCTGTGGAAGCCTTCCTTTTCACCCACGGCAAAGCCTTCGTTGTAGGCCTCCTGGCGAATGCTCTCGACTTCCTCGAGGGTCAGTGGCTGGACTTCCTCCAGCGGCACTTCCTCCGGTTCCGGCAACTCTTCCACCGGTTCCGGCTCAGGCTCGGGAACATGGGGGTCGAAGCTGGGCAGCGACCAGACGTCGAAACCACCGACGTCACGGGCGCGGATCAGGTCGCTGGGTGCTTCATCACTCTTGGCAGACATAACGACCTTAGATCATCTCTTCGCCGCCCTTGCCACCGAGAACGATCTCCCCGGCTTCGGCCATGCGGCGGGCGATGGTGAGGATTTCCTTCTGTGCGGTTTCCACGTCGCTGACGCGTACCGGGCCCTTGGCCTCGAGATCGTCGCGCAACAGTTCGGCCGCCCGTTTGGACATGTTCTTGAAGATCTTTTCCTTGACGCCTTCGTCCGAGCCCTTGAGGGCCAGTACCAGCACGTCGGACGACACTTCGCGCAACAGCGCCTGGATGCCACGATCGTCGACATCGGACAGGTTGTTGAACACGAACATGAGATCTTCGATCTGACCGGACAGGTCTTCGTCGAACTCGCGAATCGAGTCCATCAACTGACCTTCGATCGAACTGTCGAGGAAGTTCATGATGTCCGCCGCGCGCTTGATGCCGCCCAGGGTGGTGCGCGAGGCATTGGAGTTGCCCGAGAACTGCTTCTCGAGGATCTGGTTCAATTCTTTCAGCGCCGCCGGCTGCACGGTGTTGAGCGAAGACACCCGCAGGATGATGTCCAGGCGGACCTTGTGGTCGAAATTGCCCAGCACTTCACCGGCCTGATCCGGGTCGAGGTAAGCCACCACGATCGCCTGGATCTGCGGGTGCTCGTAACGGATCACGTCGGCAACCGCCCGCGGTTCCATCCACTTGAGGCTGTCCAGGCCACTGGTGTTGCCGCCCAGCAGGATCCGGTCGATCAGGCCGTTGGCCTTGTCCTCGCCCAGTGCCTGGGTGAGCATCTTGCGCACGTAGTCGTCGGAACCGACGCCCAGGCTGGTCTGATCGCCGACGATGTCGACGAACTCGCTCATCACCTGCTCGACCTGTTCACGGTGCACGTTGCCCATCTGCGCCATGGCCACGCCCACGCGCTGGACCTCCTTGGGCCCCATGTGGCGCAGCACCTGGGCGGCGTCGGTCGAGCCCAGGGACAGCAGCAGGATCGCGGCTTTGTCGACCCGGGACAATTTGGCAACAGCGGCTCGATTATCACTCATCTGCGTTAATCCACTCTTTCACGACCTGGGCCACACGACCCGGATCTTCTGCCACCAGACTCTTGATAGCGTTCAACTGAGCGTCATAGCCTTCGCTCGGGCTTGGCAGCAGAATGCTCTGCGGCCCGCCGAGGCTGACGCGATCGTTGGCCAATTCGCCATCCAGGCCGCCCATGCCTCCCAGCTCGACATCGCCGAAAGCTGCCAACTGCTTGTTCTTGCCGCCACCGGTGATGTTGTTGAGCACCGGACGCAGCACGCCAAACACCAGCACCAGGATAAACAACACACCCAGTACTTGCTTGACCACATCCCAGAACCAGGGTTGCGAATAAAACGGAATATCGGCGACCACTTCACCGCGCTCCAGGGAGAACGGCACGTTGATCACACTGACGCTGTCGCCGCGGCTGGCGTCGAAACCGACGGCGTCCTGCACCAGGCGAGTAAAGCGCGCCAATTCGTCGGCGCTCCATGGCGCACGACTGGTTTCGCCGTTGGCCGCGTTGACCTTGACCTGATCGTCCACCACCACGGCGACCGACAGGCGGGTCAAACGGCCCTGCTGCTGCTTGGTGTGGCTGATGGAGCGGTCAAGCTCGAAGTTCTTGGTCGACTGCTGACGCTTGTCGGCCGGATACGGCGCCAGCATCGGCTGGCCGGTGGCCGGATCCATGATCTGCTGGCCATTGGCATCGATCAGCGGCTGCCCAGGCTGCACCATGCCGGCGGCCGCGGTGGCGCCACCGGTGGTCTGCGGCGCGCTGGCCGGCGATGGCGGCTGGTTGCTCAGGGCACCCGGTACGCCTTGCGGGCCATTGCTGGCGGTACGCTGTTCATTCACCGACTGTTCGCTGCGCAACGCCGGTTGGTCCGGGTTGAACTGCTCGGAAGTGGACTCGACGGCGCTGAAATCCACATCGGCCGACACTTCGGCTTTGTAGCGATCGTTACCCAGGATCGGTTGCAGGATGTTGTGCACCCGCTGGGTCAGCATGCCTTCCATGCGGCGGCTGTAATCGAATTGCTTGCCGGCCATGGTCAGTTCGGAGTTTTCCGCCTGATCGGACAACAGGTTGCCTTTCTGGTCGACCACGGTGATCTGCGATTTGCTCAGTTCGGGTACGCTGGTCGCCACCAGATTGACGATGGCCACGACCTGGCCTGGCTCCAGGGAACGGCCCGAATACAGCTCGACCAATACCGAAGCGCTGGGCTTGCGTTCATCGCGCACGAACACCGAGCTTTTCGGAATCGCCAGGTGCACACGGGCGCCCTTGACGTTGTTCAGGCTGGAAATGGTCCGCGCCAGCTCACCTTCCAGGCCGCGACGATAACGGGTCGCTTCCATGAATTGGCTGGTGCCCAGGCCCTGATCCTTGTCCAGGATCTCGAAACCGATGTTGCCATCGGTAGGCGTCACGCCAGCGGCGGCGAGCTTGAGGCGCGCACGGGCAACGTCATCAGCCTTGACCAGCAACGCGCCGGAATTGGGTTCGACGGTGTAAGGAATGTCGGCGGAAGCCAGGGTTTCCATGACTTGCTTGGCGTCCATGCCCGCCAAGCTGCCATACAGCGGCCGGTAGTCCGGCTGCTGGGACCACAGCACCACGGCAAAACCAATCGCCACGCTGGCAGCCAGGCCGACCAACAGGCCCACCTGACGCAGCATGGTCATCTCGGAGAGATTTTCCAGGAAGGACAGACCGAACAGCGGCGGTTTGCCGTCTACCGGAGTGGCCTTGGCCGGAACGTTATCAACGGCTGCTTCTGCCATGACTCAATAATTTCCTTAAACCGGCATCTGCATGATGTCTTGGTAGGCTTGAACCAGTTTGTTACGAACCTGGGTCAACGCCTGAAACGAGACACTGGCTTTCTGCGAGGAGATCATTACGTCCGTCAGGTCGACGCCACTTTTGCCAATCTCGAAAGCACTGGCCAACTGGTTCGATGCCTGCTGGGTATCGTTCACTTTATTGACGGCCTGACCGAGCATGTCGGAAAAGCTGCTGCCACCCACCTGGGGGACCGCGACCGATTTAGGCTGGGCCATGGCGTCCATTTGCATGGCCCGCATGTCCAACATCAACCGATTAAATTCAATACCTTGGCTCATGGTCTACTCTCTCTGGCGGCCCGCATTTTTTTGACACTTACTCAGCGGGTATTCAGGTATTAGCAACAAGGGTGCCAGCTCCATGGCCGAAAGAAACAAATGCGCGCCCCTCTGTGGGAGCGAGCTTGCTCGCGATGACTTAGTCACATCTAACATCAATCTGACTGACCGACCGCTATCGCGAGCAAGCTCGCTCCCACAAGGATTTCAACTGGCGAAGAGGTAGGCCTCGACGTCCATGCCGGCGTCACGCATCTGCGCCAACTTGTAGCGCAGGGTACGCGGGCTGATCCCCAGGCGCTCGGCGGCTTCCTTGCGACGACCACGCTCGGCACGCAGGGTGTCGATGATCATCTGGAATTCACGGCGACGCAGGTCGTCTCCCAAGGCGCCAGCCGACTCACCGTCCACCTCCATCGGAGGGACGAGTGTCGGCGTCGACGGGGGCGACAATGCAGGCAACGGCGCACAGGCCACCGGCCCGGTCAGGCAGAAATCTTCCGGCTGGATCAAACCGCCCTGCTGCAGGATCAGGGCCCTCTGGATGGCGTTATCCAGTTCTCGCACGTTGCCGGGCCAGGGGTAGGCAATCAGGAACGCCTGGGCCTGGGGCGACAGCCGGGCCGCCGCATGCTTCATTTTGTTGACGTGCTTGGCCAGCAAGCGCTCGGCCAGCGGGAGAATATCGGCCGTGCGCTCGCGCAAGGGACGCCAGGCCAGCGGGAATACCGACAAGCGATAGTAAAGGTCTTCACGGAAACGCCCCGCCGCCACTTCGCCGGCCAGGTCGCGGTTGGTAGTCGCCACCACGCGGATGTCCAGACTGATGGGCTTGCGCGCGCCGACCCGCTCCACTTCCCGCTCTTGCAGCACCCGCAACAACTTGGCCTGCAGGCCCATGGGCATTTCGGAAATTTCATCGAGCAGGATCGTGCCACCGTCAGCCTGTTCGAACTTGCCAGCCTGGGCTGCAATGGCGCCAGTGAACGAACCCTTCTCGTGACCGAACAGCGTGGCCTCGAGCATATTGTCGGGAATCGCCGCACAGTTGATGGCAATGAACGGTTCGTTGGCGCGGCGCGATTGCTGGTGGATGTAGCGCGCCAGCACCTCTTTGCCGGTGCCGGACTCGCCGGAAATCAATACGGTCGAATCGCTGCGAGCGACCCGTGCCGCCAACTCCAGCAATTGCGCACTGGCCGGCTCGAGCGCCACCGGCCCCTCGCCTTCGATGACGGGACTGCCCAGGGCATGACGAGCCACCAGGTCCAGCAATGCCTTGGGTTCGAACGGCTTGACCAGATAGTCCGCAGCGCCTTGGCGCATGGCATCCACCGCGCGCTCGACAGCACCGTGGGCGGTCATCAGCAATACCGGCAGCTGCGGCTGGCGGGCACGCAACAGGCCAAGCAATTGATGGCCGTCCATGCCCGGCATATTGACGTCACTGACCACCAGGCTGAATGCTTCGCGCCCCACGGCCAGCAGCGCTTCTTCCGCCGAACCGACAGCGGCGTAGTCGTGCCCGGCCAGCACCAGCGTATCGGCCAGCGCTTCGCGCAGGGCCCGGTCATCCTCAACCAGTAACACCTTGATCGCCATTGCTTTCACTCCACCCCTGGCGCATTGGAAAACAGCGGCAAGCACACCGTCGCACAGGTGCCACGGCCCAGCCGCGAGCGCAGTTGCAATTCTCCCTGATGGGCACGCGCCACAGCCTTGACCACGGTCAGGCCCAGGCCGGTGCCAGTGGTCTTGGTGGTGAAGAATGGCTCGCCCAAGCGCGCCAGCACGACCGGCTCGATACCACTGCCGTTGTCGCTGACACACAGGCGCAAGGTGTGATCGCGTGTATATAAGTGCACTTTCAGCCGGACGTCGCCGCCGCTGGCCTGGATCGCGTTTTCAATGAGGTTCAACACCGCGCCCACCAACGTGTCGCGGTTACACAACACTTCGCCGACGTGACTGTCGCACTGCCAGCGGATCGGCAGCTCCTGTACATGGGTCAACGCCGCGGCCTGCAGTGATTGCAGCAAGGCCTTGGGGGTGACACGGTCGGTCAACGGCAACTCGCCGCGAGCGAATACCAGCATGTCCCGCACCTGGTGCTCCAGTTCGTGCAGGCGCTCTTTCAAGCGTCCGGCGAAGCGTTGCTGGGTTTCCATCGGCAATTGCTGTTCAGTCAGATGACTGGCATAGAGCAGCGCGGCAGAAAGCGGCGTACGAATCTGATGGGCCAGCGACGCTACCATCCGCCCCAGGGAAGACAAGCGCTCGTGGCGAGCCAACTGGTCTTGCAGGTGCCGGGTTTCAGTCAAGTCATTGAGTAGCACCAATTGCCCAGGCTCGGCGTCCAGCGAGCGCGTCGAGATGGACAGGCGCCGACCGTCCTTGAGGGAGACCTCATGACCATCGTCGTCCCGGGGCGCAAAGCAGCGGGCGATGACGTGCCGCCACAGCTCGCCTTCCAGGGGCAGGCCGAGCAACTCGCAGGCCGCCGGGTTGGCTTCGCGCACACGGCCGTGGGCGTCGATGACGATCACGCCACCAGGCAACAGGTCGAGGAGATTTTGCAGACGATTGGCCAGGCGCTCCTTTTCCGCCAGCTCCTGCATGCGCTGGGCGCTGACCACGGCCAGCTCACCCTTGAGCTCGGTGACCCGGGCTTCAAGCAGGCTGTAGGAATCCGTCAGTTGGCTGGACATCTGGCTGAACAGCGAAAATGCCTGCTCAAGTCCAAGCCGGCTTGCCTGCTCGGCGGAGGGCATGTGTCCCGGCTCGGGGACAGGAGACATCTGGGCGACTTGGGTCATCGTGCTCTCTCGCTTGGCTGACCGTCAGTTAAACGGAACGTTGCGAGGGCTATAGCAATACCCGTGCCGAAAAAAAACCGCCTGAAAATCAGGCGGTTGGAAAACAGGCGTCAATCATCCGCCTGTTCATCTCCTTCGCGACGGCTCATGCCGTACTTGCGCATCTTCTCCACCAGGGTGGTGCGACGGATGCGCAGGCGTTCTGCGGCGCGGGCCACGATGCCGTTGGCATCGTCCAGCGCCTGCTGGATCAGCCCTTGTTCAAGGCCTCCCAGGTAATCCTTGAGATCCAGGCCTTCGGGCGGCAGCAAGGCATTGGCGGTAAAGTCCGGCGTGTGACCGTTGATGGCCACCCGCTCCTCCAGGTCGCTGCGCAGGCTGTCGACCATTTGCTCGTCTTCGTCGTCGACGTAGCGGAATTTCTTCGGCAGTTCGTTCACGCCAATCACCCCGTACGGGTGCATGATCGCCATGCGCTCCACCAGGTTGGCCAGCTCACGGACGTTACCCGGCCAGCCATGGCGACAGAGGGACATGATCGCCGCCGAGTTGAAGCGGATCGAACCGCGTTTCTCGTGCTCCATGCGCGAGATCAGTTCGTTCATCAGCAACGGGATGTCTTCGACCCGCTCACGCAGCGGCGCCATTTCGATCGGGAAAACGTTAAGACGGTAATAGAGGTCTTCGCGGAAACTGCCAACCTCGATCATGCTCTCGAGGTTCTTGTGCGTAGCGGCAATGATGCGCACATCAACGCTCTGGGTCTTGTTGCTGCCTACGCGCTCGAAGGTGCGCTCCTGCAGGACCCGCAACAGCTTGACCTGCATCGGCAGCGGCATGTCGCCGATTTCATCGAGAAACAGCGTACCGCCGTTGGCCAGTTCGAAACGCCCGGCGCGGCTGGTGATCGCGCCGGTGAAGGCGCCTTTCTCATGGCCGAACAGTTCGCTTTCCAGCAACTCGGCCGGGATCGCGCCACAGTTGACTGGCACGAACGGCGCTTCGCGGCGCTTGGAGTGGTAATGCAGGTTGCGCGCGACCACTTCCTTGCCGGTGCCCGACTCGCCGAGAATCAATACGCTGGCGTCGGTATCGGCGACCTGCTGCATCATCTGGCGCACGTGCTGGATCGCCCGGCTGGTGCCGACGAGGCTACGGAAGAGATTGGGTTCGCGATGCCTGCCACGCTCGCGGGCCTGGTCATACATCTCGCGATAAACCTGCGCGCGATGCAGAGAATCCAGCAGCTTGCTGTAGCTGGGCGGCATTTCGAGCGTGGAAAGTACCCGGCGGCGCTGGTCTTCAGGCAAGTCAAGGGAAGAATTTTCGCCCATTAACAAAACCGGAAGGAACTCATCCCAGGTTGAGAGTGTCTTTAGCAAGCCCAAAAGCGTTGCGGGAGCATTTACGGTCCCGATAAGGACACAGATGACTTCACGACTGGACGACAATGAGCCGACAGCCTGCTGCCAGTCATGGCTTCCGCAGGGTAAATTTTCTTCACCAAGAAAATTTAGGATCACCGCCAGGTCGCGGCGGCGGACGCTATCGTCATCGATCAGGAGAATTTTGGTTTCACGCCACATGCAATAGCAACTTCCCTAGTCAACCCAATGCCCGAAATTAGGGGCAAGCTAGACGCTTGCAGACTTGTCATGCCTGTAGACGCCTTAAATCTGTAAACAGCTACTAGTTAAGTCAAAAAACCGTGCACAGTCAAATTTATGGCGCAACGGGCTCGGATTAACTGAGCATTAACCGAACAGATGGTAAACCTTTGCGGCGTTCTGTGCTTGATGGATCTGTTGCATCTCGTCGACGATCGCCTGACGCTCTCCCGTCGCAGCCTCCAGCAATTGCCGATAGACCCCTAGCAATTCCTCAAGATTGATCCGCAACGCCGCCTCGTCCACCTGAGGCTCACCCAGGACGTCTTCCATGCAGGAACGGCACGCCAGGTCCAACTGACCGATGGCCTCCCAGTTACGCGCTGCCAAAGCATCGACCAGGGCGTCACGGGTTTGTTCTATTCGCTGCAAGACAAGACTCATGAGCGTACTCCTTAGAATTGCGGACCAGGTGGCGCAATGCCGTCCCAGCCTTCCTTGACCGTGCGAAGCAGATCGGCGACTTCGTCGAGGATCTTCGGATCGGTCTTGGCATTGGCTTCGGCCAGGCGCTTCATCATGTAGGTGTAGAGAGCATCCAGTTCGGCTACCGACTCAGCCTGGTTCTCCAGGTCCAGGCCTTCACGCAAGCCGCCAACGATACCGATAGCCTTGCTGATCAGTACGCCTTTGTTGGCAATATCCTTGCGTTCCATCGCACCCTTGGCCTGGGCGATACGGTCCAACCCGCCCTCCATGAGCATCTGCACGAGACGATGGGGACTTGCTTCGGAGGTTTGCGCCTGGGCGCCAATCTTCTGGTATTGGCGAAGGGCTAACATCGGATTCATGTTCTACCTCATCAAAAAACTTCGGTTCGTATAAACAGCGTATCGACACTGCGTCAAAAAACTTTAGGTCGAAAAGCCGAAAGCCCGGAGCGCTGTCAAATCGCTGCCGGGCTTTTTGCATCGGTCGAAAATCAGCTGTTCTTCTGTTGTGCCGTCAATGCTTCGAACATGGAAGTGATGTTGCTGGCGGTGGCTTTCAGCTTGCCGACCAAGGTATCCATGTCGTTGTACTTTTTGGTCAGCACAGCAGTCAGGGTCTCGATCCGACGGTCCAAGGCCAACTGATCTTCGCCCAATTTCGCCTTGAGGATTTCAAGATTTTTGGAGCGTGCCGTCAGGATGTTATCGACAGGCTTGCCGTTGGAATCTTTTTTGCCAGTCTCAGTGTAAGGCTTGAGCGCGTTCTGCATACGCTCGATCAAACCGTTTTCACCGGTGAACAGCGTCTGGACCTCTCCCCCCAACTGCTTGGTGTTCAAGGCTTCGGTGAATTTCGCGCTGTTGAAATCAAGCGCACCCGTTGTCTGGTTGGTGGTGATACCCAACTGAGACAGTACGGTGAGCTTGTCGCCCGCTCCTGTTTCGGACAAAGGCGCACGAATGGCCGCCAACAGAGAACGCGGCAACGAGTCGCCCGTCAGCGCTGCCGGGACCGAATTACCATTAGCGTCCGTCGAAGGCTTGGTCAACGAGGTGACTGCCTTGGCAATGGCATTATAAGCATCGACGAATTTTTGGATCGAAGCTTTCAGGCCATCGGCGTTGGTGGCGACGGTGACAGTCGTCGGTCCGGAACCGGCGACGAGCAATGTCATATTCAAACCAGAAATAACATTATCCAACTTGTTGGTTGGACTGGTCATCGACAGCCCATCGACCGTAAAAACCGCGTCCTTGGCGAGGCCGATTGATCCCGAAGAGGTTGCACTAGGCGTCCCCATCTCCACGGAGCCGTTGGCAGCCAGGCTGGCAATACCGCTGAGCGAAATATCACTGCCTGCGCCAGTTTTTGTCGATCCCACCACTAAACGGGAACCAAAATTGTCCGTGACGATGTTGGCAGTCAAACCACTGGAAGAATACTTGCTATTGATCGCGTCTCGAACCGACTGCAGCGTCGCGTCGGCCGGAATATCAAGCGTGTAATCCTTACCACTTTGACTAATGGTCAGCGTGCCAGCCTCTACGGCACTGGAAGCGCCACCGGCGAACGCGGCGGTGGCGACTTTTGATGACGTCGCCAACTGAGTGACGTTTACCGCGTAAGTGCCGCTTACCGCCGAGTTGCCGGCCGTCACCGTCAAGGCACTGTTGTTGGCCGACGTGGCAGCAACTCCGGTGAACTGAGGGGTGGTCGTGCTACCCAGGCTTTCAAGCGCGGACTGAAAGGTAGCCAGCAACGACTTCAGGGTGCCGATCCCTGAAATATTGGCCGTGTTGGTTTTGGTGGCGCGGTCGATCTGACCTTGCTTGGCCGCCTTGTCAGAATCAACCAGTGCCTTGACGATAGCAGTGGTATCAAGGCCGGAGCCTAAACCCAAGCCAGGTAGAATTGGACTTGCCATGTGGGACTCCCTTCAGTGTGTCGCCGGTCTTTTGACCCTTACAACGCCCAAAAGAACATAACAACAAAATTCGTGCCGGTTGTCAGGCTTCTGCGCTGAACAACAAGCTGTTTGCATCATTCAAACTATTGGCCAGTTTCAGAACTTCTTCATTCGGGATCTGGCGAATCACTTCACCGGAACCACTGGCGATCACTTTAACGACTACTTTGCCTGAAGGCTCATCGATCGAGAACTCCAGGTTGCGCTTGACCGACTGAACGAACTTCTCGATTTCCTGAACGGCCTTCTTCAGTTTGTCCTGCTCAGCAGCAGCATCCTTAGGGGCTTCTTTGACCGGAGCTACCACCGCAACCTCGGCCCGAGGCTTCTCCACGGGCTTATCGGCCACACTGGGCGCCGGTTTCACCGCCGGATAAGACAAGTTCAGCTTCACGCTCATATCCATGTCCATCACCTCTTGAACGGAAAAAGCGAGAGAGTACGCAAGCGCACTCCCCCGCTAAAACTCATCCAGCTATTACTGAAGCAGCTTCAGTACAGCGGATGGCAACTGGTTGGCCTGGGCCAGAACCGAAGTGGAAGCCTGTTGCAGAGTCTGCTGCTTGGTCAGCTGGGCAGTTTCAGCAGCGAAGTCGGTGTCTTGTACGCGACCCAGTGCAGCGGCGGCGTTTTCGTTGACGTTCTGCAGGTTGGAGATGGTGCTGGTCAGACGGTTTTGTGCAGCACCGAGGTCAGCACGGCTGGCGTTGATGGTTGCCAGAGCGGCATCGATCGCGTCCATTGCAGCAGAGGTGCTGGCTTCGGCGGTGGCGCTGTCGTTACCAGTGATGGTAACAGTTGCAGAATCAACGCTCAGGGTCGCTGCGTCGAAGCCGCTATCGAGGGTCAGGGTGATCTGGTTGGTGGCACCAGTGTTGGAACCGACCTGGAAAGTCATAGTGCCAGCGGAACCGTCGATCAGGTTCTTGCCGTTCAGGTTGGTCGACTCGGCGATACGGGTCAGTTCGTCCGACATCTGAGCAAATTCTTTGTTCAGAGCTTCACGGTCAGCGGTACCGTTGGAGTCGTTTCGTGCCTGGACAGCCAGTTCACGCATACGCTGCAGGATGTTGGTGGATTCCTGCAGAGCACCTTCAGCGGTCTGAGCGATGGAGATACCGTCGTTGGCGTTTTTGATCGCAACAGTCTGACCGCGAATTTGCGAAGTCATACGGGTAGCGATTTGCAGGCCGGCGGCGTCGTCTTTGGCGCTGTTGATTTTCAGGCCGGAAGACAGACGGGTCATCGAAGTGGACAGTGCATCGGAAGCCTTGTTCAGGTTCTTTTGAACGTTCAACGATGTGACGTTGGTGTTTACTGTTAAAGCCATGACGAATTCCTCGTTGGTTGGGTACTGCGGCTTCCGGCCCTGGCAACCGCCGGGTGTGGCCTAGAGAACCTTCGTAATAGTTATCGTCGTAATCGGAACTTGCTTTAGCAGAATTTTCAAAATTTTTGCCATCAGGGTGCCACCCCTCATAAATCAAGGACTTGGCCGCCGTGCAAAGGTAGAAAAATGGCGTCAGGGAAACGCCGCCGATGTCGCTGGAGATGAATGGCAGCGGTGCGGTGGCAAAAAAATCATAACGACTGATCAGCGGTCAGCAGTTGGACCCACTCGTACTCCAGATAATCGGCCAAGGAGATCCAGTTCTGCGCCTGCTGATCACCCAGCATCAAGGCAAGTAGCGTGTTCCATGACGAGGGGACATCGCCCGGCATCGATTCAACCAAGGGCTGAGCCGATTCGATCAACACGACCATTGCCAATCCCGCCTCAATGTCCCTTCCGAGACGAAACAGGCGTGCGCATTCGCGGGCGTCATCAACCACCCCTTGAAGCGGGTTCATTGCACATACTCCGGGTGGAAATCAGTGCCCGCAATCATAGCCCCGTCCCGACTGCTGTTATGGAAACGCACCTGGGGGTTACCGGCAATAAAACGCTCCAGCTCGCAGAGGTAACCGCGGAAGTTGAGCTGGGTCTTGACTCGCCGGCCATACCCATCGAACACCCAATGCCTGGACGCGGCCAACTGCGGTCCCAAGTCACCGTCCCCCCAACCTGCATGAGTCTTGTCATGGGGAAAGGCAAAATCAGCACCGAAGAGCGTGACCTGCGCAGCCCCCATTTTCACCGCCAGATCGACAGCCGGATGAATCACGCTGCCGCCTACATGGAGTTCGGCCCGGCGCAACAGTCCCCGCATCTGAAGGTAGATGGGACTCGAAGAGTAACCGGCGTAACGCGGCCCCTGCCAAGCCCCGATCACCAACGGGTCGGCCATCGGCAGATAGACCAGGGCAATGGCGTCCGTACTTTCGGATGGAAGATGACGCGCCGAGATACGCTGGTCGATGCTGACCACGATATCCGGGGTAATGCCACGATCGATCAACGGTCGGTAAGCAGTATCGACACAAATCAGCAACGGTCGCTCGGTTTGTTTGCTCAGACGACGCAGTTTCTCGAAGTGCTGTTCGAGACTGGGGCCGGTAGCAACGACAAACGCCTCACGCCCGTTCAAGGTGCCGAACAGCTCGGCAACGTCACGATCTTCACGCACAAGACTGAAAGTCGACTGCAAGCGCTCGACAATCTCAGGGGACTGCGGATCGAACGCGCGGTTAGTGAAGTCCAGATGAATTTCACTGATCAACCGATCACGAATCTTGGCGCTGTAATCATCGGCCAGCACCAATTCGGCGGGAAGAGCGAAAAATGGCAGTTGGATTTCCGCCAGATCACCGGCATAGAGCAGCACCACTCTCGGATCGGCAAGCCAAGGAGATTGATCCAGCACCTGCAGCACCAGGGCGAATACCGCACCGTTGAGGACATGCACAAATAACCGTTCAAGTCCGGCCCGCTCCAGCAAGCGATTCTGCAGATCGCCGAGCCCGGTACCATAGACATGCACAATGGAGGCATCTAACGCCACACTGGCGGCTTGCTGGTCCGCCTCGGCGAGACGGTCATGCCGGCTGGTCAGTTGGATACCATTGACGCTCAACGTCGACCCAAGCCCCTCTACCAGATCGACTTGCAATCCACCGACATCCTCCATCGACAAGCGCTCAGCCAAGACTGGCCAACGCTGCTGGATTATTTGGAGATTGCGCTCGAAGAACTCGCTCATGGTGTCTCGCTTTCGCGTCAGGCAAAAAAATAGCGTTCAAGGTTACACCTTGGACGCCATTTTTGTGCCTGGGTTTTATTGGCTCACGGGCGATAGATGATCGCCGAGCCCCATGACAGGCCCACACCGAAACCGCTCAAGGCCACGCGCTTCCAATCGGAATCGAGCACATGCTTCTCCAGCAGCAGTGGAATGCTCGACGACACGGTGTTGCCGGTCTCGACCATGTCCTTGATGAACTTCTCCGGCTCGCCTTCGAAGCGCCGCGCCACGGCATCGACAATCGCCGCGCTGCCCTGGTGAATGCAAAACGCATCGATATCACTGGGCTGCAGGTTGGATTCGGACAGTAGCTCATGCAAATGAGCCGGCACCTTGAGCAACGCAAAGTTGAACACCTGGCGACCGTTCATGAAGAACACACCGTCGCTGACCTTGAGGTGCGGCGCACCGGAACCGTCAGTGCCAAACTTGGCCTTGCCCAGTTGCCACGGCGCATCTTCACCCATCCAGGTGGCGGTGGCGGCGTCGCCAAACAGCATCGTGGTGTTGCGGTCTTCCGGGTCGACGATCTTCGAATACGGGTCGGCGGTCACCAGCAAGCCATTCTTCAGGCCAGCGGCCTCCATGAAGCCCTTGATGGCGTAGATGCCATAGACATAACCCGAGCAACCCAGGGAAATATCGAACGCCGCCACCGTAGTGGGCAGGCCGAGCTTGTCCTGGACGATGGCGGCCGTGTGCGGCAAGCCTTCTTCATCGCCGTTCTGCGTAACGACGATCAGCACGTCGATGGATTCGCGTTTCAGGCCGGGATTGTTGGCAAACAGCGCATTGGCCGCTTCTACACACAGGTCCGAGGTTTCCTGCCCGTCATCCTTGCGTGGCAAGAAGGCCGAACCAATCTTGCCAAGGATGAATTCTTCATCCTTCTCAAATTTTGCACCTTGTGCGTAATTGTCCACGCCGGCTACAGGAACGTAGCTCGCAATGCTTTTTATGCCAATCATTACGGCTTCCCAATCAAAAACAGCCCAATACCACCGCTCGCAAGGAATCGAGGGGCGCCGACAAGCGGGAAGTGTAAAGGGCTATCACTGGTCCTGATAAGGGCCAGGCGCCATCTTCCCGGTCAATACAATACAGTGAAGATGCGCGTTATGACTCGCAGGTCACGCGATTTTGCTGATTAAGCTCGATCATAAAGCTAGTGCACCAGCGACCAGGCCAGAGGTGTACCCCGCGTGATCGCCTGGCGAGCGCGACGGCCCATCAGGGATTCGGCATGTTTGGGCGCCAGCCCCAAGCCCGGGCGAATGGCCCGGACGTTCTGCGGTGTAAACACATCGCCAGGGCTCATGTCCTGCGTTACGTACAACGAACGACGGAAAACCAGCGATTTGCGCTCAGCCTCCGTCACGCCATAATGCACCTGCCCAAGCGCCTGCCAGGCGCGCTCGGTTTCAATCACCAGCGCCGCGAGTTCCGCCGGCTCCAGGGAGAAACTGGCGTCGACTCCGCCAGCGGCGCGGTCAAGGGTGAAATGTTTTTCCACCACAGTCGCCCCCAACGCCACGGCGGCGACAGACACCCCAACGCCCATGGAATGGTCCGACAAGCCCACTTCACAGCCGAACAACTCTCGCAAATGAGCGATGGTGCGCACATTGCTGTTGACTGGCGTGGCCGGATAAGTGCTGGTGCATTTAAGCAGCACCAGATCCTTGCAGCCGGCTTGGCGGGCAGCACGCACGGTGTCGTCGAGCTCGGCGATGCTTGCCATGCCGGTAGAAATAATCAACGGCTTACCGGTGGCAGCGACCCGGCGGATCAGCGGCAAGTCCGTGTTCTCGAAACTGGCGATCTTGTAGGCCGGCACCTCCAGGCTCTCAAGGAAATCCACGGCTGTCTCGTCAAACGGGGTCGAGAACGCCAGCATGCCCAGCGCCTTTGCCCGGGCGAAAATTGGCGCATGCCACTCCCACGGTGTATGAGCCTTTTCGTACAAGTCATAAAGCGAGGTCCCGGCCCACAGGCTGTTGGGGTCCTTGATGAAGAACTCACCTTCGCTCAAATCCAGCGTCATGGTATCGGCGGTGTAGGTCTGCAGTTTCAAGGCGTGGGCACCGGCTCGGGCGGCGGCCTCGACGATCTGCAACGCCACCTCCAAGGACTGGTTATGGTTGCCGCTCATCTCGGCAATGATGAACGGTGGCACCTGCGCCCCGATGCTGCGGTGGCCAATCTTGAAACTACTCATGGGGGTGATCCTTCAATACACGCGTAAACACGCAGGTACCTTGAATAAAACCGGCCTGTCGAAACAGGTTCAGGGATGCTGGGTTGCCGGGTAATATTTGCGCAGTGAGAGTCCGTAGTTGAGGCCAATGGGTGGTGACAAAGGCTTCGCCATGGGCCAGTAGCGCCCTGCCCCAACCAAACCCCAGGCGACTTTCGAACAGATAAATCGACACCAGCGCCTCGCTGCCTTGCAAGTCATACCGTAAGGCGCCCACGGGCCCGTCCGTGGATTCGCCGATCAGTAACAGACGCTGTGCGTTGACCAGGCTTGCTTGTAGCCATTGGCAATGGCGGTCCCAGTCAATGATCGACGTATCCAGCGATACGCGGCGCACGGCCTCGGCGTTACGACCGTCAAAAAGCAGCTGGGCGTCGGCTTGCGTGGCCGGGCGAATCTGGAGCAAGGCACCGGCCAGCGTCGCGGCGACCCTTTTTGCGCCCAAGCCATCGACCAATTGCCGTGAGCGCTGGGCCAAACTACAGCGCATGCCGTGATTGTCCGCAACGAACCCAATGGCCTGGCGCAACTGCTCGACGCTGACCGCTTCCCGAGGACCGAGATACACGTGTGCGCCGAACGTCGCCATCACCTCGCCATTGGCCTGTTGATTGTTCGACACCGCAATGCAAATTGTCGGCAGCCCCATTACGGCGCGTTCCCAACTGGTACCATCACCGGCGCCAATGAACAGGTCGGCCTCGAACATGAGCTGATGAAAGTTACGCACGAAGCTGTGCAACCGCCAGCGCGGCCGACTCGCCACCATCGCCTGCATCTGAGCCCAGGCCGGGTTGTCGGCTCCGGCGACAAAATCGACGTCAAGATTATGAAAATCCACCATCGCCCGCATGGCGTGATGGGTTTGCATCGCTGCATCAAACCCGCCGAAGTTAACCAATACCCTTCTGACCTTGGGTTTTGGCTCAATCGCCCGAGCACAAAACTCATCACGCAACAACGCGTACCGCGGCCCCAGCAGTGTCTGGCAATGCTCCGGCAATAGCCCTGCGTAGGCGGCCCGGGTGCCGGACAGGTTCTGATTGAGCAGTAGATCGACGCTAGGGATGCGTTGCCAGGTCGTCCAGGGCCATGATCCTGGGCGCAAAGCGCCGTGCGGCGGTTTGCCAATGATGATCCAGGCCGTAGTGGTCGACGATGATCCAGTCGAAACCCCGCTGACCGCTCAAGGCCTGTTCCAACGCAGTGATATCCGCCTGCCAGGGCAGCAACGACTCGATCGCCTGTAGCGGATCCTCGTCGGGATAGAGATCCGGCAAGGCAAAGGTTTCGAAGCCTTCGGTTGCCAATGCCTGTAATCGATGCCCTGACAGCAAGCGACAGGCAAACGCGACATGCGCCCCCTGCCCGCGCAACTCGCGAGCCAGCGTCAGGCAGCGAGCAATGTGCCCGCTGCCAATGGTTGGCGAAGCGTCCGCGCGAATCAGTACCCTCATTGCAGCTCCCCGCCTGCTTTCAAGGCCGCGTAGAGATATTCAGCCCGCTTCCAGTCTTCAGGGGTATCAATGTCTTGCACCAGATGGCGGGGCAGGATCACCGGCAAACTCTTGGACGAAAATAGCACGTCCCCCCGTAACCATGCCTCCCGGCGCCCCCAGTAGAATTGGCCGGCGTCCTGAAACGCTTGGGGCAGGTCCTGGGAGCGAGTGTCGCGAAACTGCGGATAGAGCGGGGTCAGCGCGCCCTGCTCATCCAGGGTCAAGGCCCGTTGTACGGGAAAACCAAAACCGGACACTGAAAACGCGAACGACTTGTCAGGGTGCTCGCGCAGCAACTCAAATCCCTCACGCAGGAAACGCATCTGCAACAGCGGCGCGGTGCCATAGATACAACAGGCAAAATCGAACGACTGCTCGCGCAACTCGCCCACCGCATGGGCGATCACCGCTGCCGTCCCGGTGAAATCATCAGCCAGCGCGGACGGACGCATAAACGGTACCCTCGCGCCGTGAACCTGCGCCAGCTCGGCGATTTCTTCGTCGTCGGTGCTGACGATCACCTCATCGAACAGCCGCGACGCCAGGGCCGTGCGAATCGAGTGGACAATAATGGGTACGTCAGCGAACAGCTTCAGGTTCTTGCGCGCAATCCGCTTGCTGCCGCCCCGGGCGGGAATGATCGCGATGGCGTTCACCTCGTTACTCCTCAAGCAATCGGCGCAGTTGCTCGACCACATAGTCCTGCTGTTCATCACTGAGGGAAGGAAACATGGGCAAGCTGATGGCTTCGCTGTAATAACGTTCGGCCTGGGGAAAATCACCTGTGGCGAATCCCAGGTCACGGTAATACGGTTGCAAATGAACCGGAACGTAATGCAGGTTTACGCCAATCCCGGCCGCACGCAAGCCCTCGAACACCTGAAGATGGTTGAGGGTAATGGCATCGAGTTGCAAGCGCACCACATACAAATGCCAGGCCGACTCCGCGTCAGGCTGTAAGCCGGGCAAGGTCAATGGCAAACCGCCCAGCAAACGATGGTATCGCGCTGCCAGCTCACGGCGCCGTGCGATAAACCCATCCAGCTTGTTCAACTGCGAGAGCCCCAGCGCGGCCTGCAGGTCTGTCATGCGGTAATTGAAACCCAACTCGACTTGCTGGTAATACCACGGTCCATGGCTGGGCTCGGTCATTTGTCCGGCGTCGCGGGTCATTCCGTGGCTGCGCAGGCGTTGCAGGCGCTGTGCCAGGTCCGGGCGATTGGTCAGGACCATGCCGCCTTCGGCGCTGGTGATGATTTTCACCGGGTGGAAACTGAACACGGTCATGTCCGCGAACTCGCCGCAGCCCACCGGCCGGCCCGCATAAGACGCCCCCACGGCATGGGAAGCATCCTCTATCACTGTAAAGCCGTATCGCTCGGATAGCTGACCGATTCTGCGCATGTCACAGCTTTGTCCCGAGAACGCCACCGCCACCAGCACCTTGGGCAGCCTCCCATCGCGCTCGGCCTCTTCAAGTTTTGTGGCAAGGGCAGCGGCATCGAGATTCCAGGTCGGTGGATCTATATCAACAAAATCGACCTGCGCACCGCAGTAACGCCCGCAGTTGGCCGAGGCCAAGAAGGTGTTGGGGGTGGTCCATAAACGATCACCTGGCCCAAGCCCCGCCGCCACGCAGGCAATGTGCAGCGCAGCGGTCGCATTGCACACCGCCACGGCGTGAGCGGCCTGGCAACGCAAGGCCATGGCCTGCTCGAAACGCTCAAGAGTCGGCCCCTGGGTCAGCCAATCGGAGTGCAATACCGCGATCACTGCATCGATATCAGCCTGATCGAGACTTTGCCGCCCGTAGGGGATCATGTCGGCAACCGGGCATGAAGGTCGGCAATCTGATCCACCGACAAAAAGTGCGGATTGGTGTCGGAGCGATATTCGAAGTCCTCCGCCACAGGCTTGCCGCGCTCACCCAGGTTGTCCTGTGCGAAATCCACATCCACGCTGGTGAAACGAATCGACGGCTGGATAGTGTAGTGATCGGCAAACTCGATGGTCATGCGCATCATCGAGCGGCACCATCAGCTCATGGAGTTTTTCGCCAGGACGAATACCGACGTTCTGGTGAGGTAAATGCCCAGCCATGCCCAACGCCAGATCGACGATACGAATCGACGGAATCTTCGGCACGAATACTTCACCGCCGTGCATGCGGGCAAAGCTGTCGAGCACAAATTGCACGCCGTGATCAAGGGTGATCCAGAAGCGGGTCATGCGCTCATCGGTAATCGGTAGCTGCGTGGCGCCTTCTGCAATAAGCTTGCTGAAAAATGGCACCACCGAGCCTCGTGAGCCGGCGACGTTACCGTAACGCACCACGGCGAAACGGGTCTGCTGTTCACCGGCGATATTGTTGGCCGCCACGAACAGTTTATCCGACAGCAACTTGGTCGCGCCGTATAGATTGATCGGGCTGGCCGCTTTGTCGGTGGACAGCGCAACGACCTTTTTCACACCATTGTCGATGGCTGAGGCAATAATGTTCTCGGCGCCATTGACGTTGGTGCGTATGCATTCGGTGGGGTTGTATTCCGCTGCTGGCACTTGCTTGAGGGCCGCCGCATGCACCACGTAGTCAATCCCGCGTATGGCCTGACGCAAACGGTCAGCGTCACGTACGTCCCCCAAAAAATAACGCATGCAAGGGGCGTTGAACGTCTGCTGCATTTCGTATTGCTTGAGCTCATCGCGGGAAAATACCACCACGCGCTTGGGCTGGTATTGCTCCAGCAACCGGCGGATGAAATTGCGCCCGAACGAACCGGTGCCACCGGAAATAAAAATCGATTTACCGTTGAACATGCTTTGAATCCTTTTGCCTGACAGCCAGGCCTATGCCAACAACCGCGCCCAGTCCACCGCCGTGGCGGTGCCCAGCGCGAAGCCCGTACCGGTCAAGGCCAGGTTGGGGTTACGGGCCGCGTCGTGTTCGAAGCGCGCCTGCCATTTGTCCTGAAGAGCGTCGGCAGCCTGTGGCGCTTCGGCGAGTGTGCCGGGGTGCAGCATCTGGGCCTGAGGGGTCCAGACGGTGAGATAACCCGCATCGGCCGCTTTGAGGCACAGGTCGATATCGGCAAACGCTTCAGCGAAGTGCTCCTCGTCCAGGCCGCCCACGGCTTCGAACAAGTCCTTGCGGATCATCAGGCAAACGCCCGACACCGCCGAATAGTTCTGCTCCACCTGATGGCCGTTGAGGTAGCCCTTGGCGTCCTTGCGCTCGCCGACAAACACCGAGGCCACCTGACCATCGGGCTTGAGCACCAGACCGGCCTGAGTGGTGATACCGCGAATGTCCATCTGTTTGCTGCCAACGATCCCCACTTCAGGCCGCTGGGCCTGGTTGAGCAAACTGTCGAGCCAGTTGGCATTGACCACTTGCGACTGGGCCGACAGCATCACCAGATAATCCCCTTTGGCCTCGGTACTGGCCCAGTTGTACAACGCCGAAGTGCTCAGACGTCGGTCGCTGCGCAGAATGCGAATCCGCTCGCCCTTGCCTTCCAGACTGTCCAACCACTGGGCCAGTTCCACGGATTGGCTGTGGTTGTCCGCGATCACTATTTCATGACGATGGTAGCGCGTACGTTGCAGCACGCTGACCAACGCCTGTTGGATGTACTCGAAGTTGTCGCGACTCTCGAGAATGATCGACACCAGAGGCCGCTCGGCGTGCTGGTAATCGATCTGATAGCTCAGCGGTTGGGCCGAAGTGACCTGAGCGCGATAGCCCCTGGCAGCCAAGTGACGAGTCAGCACCTGACGCTCTTGAGGGTTTTCCTCCTGCGATGGCGCATTGCAAATCAACAACGGTTCGGCCAAATGCGCCAGACCGGCCAGCCCTTCGTCTTCGATCAGACGCAACAGCAGGTCAAGCTCCAAGGCTTGGGTGTATTGCGCGGTAAAGCCACCGGTCTGGGTCAGCACCTCACGGCGAATCAGCCAGTGTCGCGCCATCAACGACGGCACCGACTGCAACAGATCAAGGTTGACCCCCGGACGGAATACGTCAGTGAGACTGCCATCAGCCTTGCGCTGGATTTCATCCATGGCCACGGCGCGCACACCTTCGGCACCGATCAGTTCGAGGCTGGCGCGCAGCAGCCCGCTCGGAGTGAACTGGTCACCGGCCTCGGCCAGCAGCAGCCAGTCGGCGGCAGATTGCCCGATGATCTGGTTGATGAAGTCGATGTAATTGGTCGTGCTGACTTTGACGAAATGCACGGTGTCACGCGCCGTGGTTGTAGCCGGTAGGTCACCGGTGGTGAACACCACTATGTTGAACGCTTTGCAATAGCTGTTGACCAGGCTGTCGAAGGTGGCCTGCAACTTGAACATGTCAGCGTCCAGATCCAGCAGCAGGATGCCGAACCGCGGCCCGCCCTGATGCTCGGCCAAATGGGCAGCGATCGACTTGAGTTGTTGCGCATCGGGGTTACGCGCTTCGAGCCAGTTCAACAGGCGACCAGAAGGCAAGTTTTTTAACAGTTCGTCGCCTGCTTGTCCCGGCAACGAATCCAGTCGCTCGGCCCAGACCTGCAACTTGAGCCCCTCTTGGTATTCCTCGGTGCCCTGAAGCGACTCGGCCAGACGTTTGACCACCGAGCGATTGAATACGTTTAGGCCTAGTGCCTCCCACAGGCGAGCCCGGATAGTGCGTTCGTTGTCGTTGGGATGGACGCGCATCAACTCATGCTGGCGCACCAAAATGCCTTCCAGTTCCTGAAGCTGCAGGCGGCCAGCCGGCATCGCATGCAACATGAACTCTAAATCCTGAAGCAGATCGAAGAACGGCTTGTTATAAAACGGAAGCTCTAGGTACTGATTGGGTCGAAACTGGCGTAGCGGCTCTTGGAAAGCATTACGCCAATAGGAATTAACAATAACCTCAAGCGTCAATGACCGACGTCCCAGCAAGCCATCTCTCATGGCCGTAAAGCTGTCGAGTGCAGTTTGTCGGCGCTGTGCCGCGTTCCCTTCGACACCGATGGGTAAAGAAGCAAGAAACTCAGCGAACTGTTCACGTTCCTGCACAGATTTTGCGTCGCTATTTGCAAGCACAGTCAACACGTTAGTACTGTGCTCTGAATAGCCGTAATTGACTTCACGCAATGAATAGGGGATGGGCAGCAAGCGAGCTTTAGCACGCCCCAACAAATAATAAGCATGACCGATTTCTTGCCATTCAAAACGAGTTCCATCCGGTAGTACCTTATACCAATCACGTAGCAGATCGGTTCGAGTAACCGCGTAGAACGGTGGCAAAAACTGCCCCAAATAACTTTGCACTCGCTCAGCAGCACTGGGTGAGCAATAATCCTCGCAAACAATCTTATCCCGACGGTAAAAATCAACCGAAGTAGCATGTGCCAAGTACATCATGCCATAACCATGACACAGCCCGTAATCGCTATTCGCCTTAAGAAACTCAAGGGATTGGGTAATACCGTCAAATAAAATGAAATCGTCGTCAGCGGCAAAAACCATAAACTCAGTGGTGACTCGGCTTACCCCATAGACGAGTTTTGACTGAATACCCCAATAGCCAAATTGAGGAAGATGCTGATAATCAATATTCGGGTAGAGTCTGGCAAGTTCAACACACGCCTCATCCGACGAGTCGAGCACCATAATCGAGCAGGGATACGCGCTGTAATAATGCAATGCCCTACGCAGGAAAGCAGGTCGATTGTGGGTCATCAATACGATGGTAAACCGCTCTTCTGATGAAAGCCTTTGTCCCGAACCATTACTGCCTAGCATAAATCCTCCCCACAACCGACCAAACCAACGCTGATGATTTTAACTTAACTAATCCGACGCAGATAGCCATCGGGAGCAACTGTAATTAGCAACTTGCTTTGAATTTTTTCGTCAACTTCGAAATCGTGATTTTCCTGAAGGTAAGCCCACACCGCAGTTTTAGGATTGTTGCCTTTACTCCACGGACGATCTGGAAAGGAGTCAGCAGGCATATCTTCCACTACCGTATCCATCACTACACAATAACCGCCTACCGACACCAATGGTGCATAAAGACGCAGTTCGGCCAGTACATGTTCGTGTGTATGGTTTGAATCAAGGACCACCAATACTTTCTTACCGGCTACCCGTGCGCGGACCTGATCAACAATGGCCTCGTCGATACTGGAGCCTTGGATCATATGGATACGACGCTTCATCGGATGTGCTTCGATCGCCTCACGATTGTGTTGACGAATATCGACATCAATCCCAATCACCTCCCCCTTTCCGATCAACTCAAGCAGTGAAGCGTAATACACAATTGAACCGCCGTGGGCAATGCCGGTTTCGATGATGACATCCGGCTGCAAGGACCAGATGATTTCTTGCATGGCAATCATGTCCTGAGGGAACTGGATAATCGGACGGCCCATCCAGCTAAAGTTGTAGGTGTATTTGTGTTTGGCGGTATCGCATACCCAAGCCAAAGATGCGGCTTGCACGGCTTCGTCGTGTTTCAAACCTTCAATATTTGAAGCCACTTCTTCGCGAAACTGTTCCTGAGGATTCATTTTAAACTCTCCAAAAAACGCTAGGATCACTTGAGAACTTGGGCATCCTGATAAGGAACATCCTGAATTCTTAGAATTTTTCCGGGATTACCTACAACAACCGCGTAATCCGGGACATCTTTATTAATAACCGCACCCGCACCAATTGTTGCCCAGCGGCCGATGCGAACGCGAGGCAGAATACTTGCATTAGTTCCAACAAAAGAACCGTCGCCAATTTCACAACAACCGGAAACACTGACCCCGTGAGCAATAAATACCGAATTTCCGATACGGCTCTCATGACCGATCAGCGTGCCCATGTGAATGCTGCTATTATTTCCAATTGAAACCTCGGCCTGCACCATCACTCCATCTTGCAGGTAGTTACCCAAACCTATTTCGGTCATCGTCAGATCAATATTGGGGTGCAGGAAGTTACCTAGGGTTGCACCAGCCTCTACCAGCCGACACGTAGTTTCATAACGCGTGACAGTGTTACCGGTTATCAAATTGACGAAACGCACATCATCACCCTTGAGTTCACCCACTCGATCCAGACCTCCCACAACGGGAACACCATAAAATAAAGTGCCCTGCTTGGCCGGATCGTTATCTAGAAACGCGAACTCCAAGTTTGGCGTAGCGCGCCGCACTGCTTGGATCATACGAATCGACTCGGGATTAGCCGCACCCAACAAATAAACTTTCATAATTTTTCCTTATGCTCAAGAACCGCTCGCACAACATCAATGACCCTGTGCTGATCGGCATAGGTCATGTCGTGATAGCTCGGCAAATTAATCGCACGCCCCGGCAGCGAATTGGAAACTGGCGTGTCGACCGTCTTACCACAGAACATCGGCAACGAGGAGAGCGGCCAAAAGAACACTCGGGCATCAATGTTTTCGGCCTGGAATGCGCCAATTAGATGCTCCCGATCAATACCAGTGGACTCGTCGAAAACCACAGTAGGCATCCAATAGCCGTTACGGGAATGCGCCGGTTCAGGATTCATGTACAGGCCCGGCAAACAAGTCAATGCTTGGGCATAAACATCAAATATCACGCGCTTGCGCTGAATGAGCTCCTCTATCCGCTCGACCTGGGCACAACCCACCGCCGCTTGCAAATTGCTCATTTTATATTTATAGCCAATAAAATCCGGCCAGAATTGTCGGACGCTACCAGCAACACGACCATGGTTGGACAGGGTAAGAACTCGCTCATACAATCCCTTATCCGAAGTAACGAAAATCCCCCCCTCGCCGGTAGTCATGGTCTTTGTGCCATGAAAAGAAAACGCACCAAATGCTCCCAAGGATCCCGCAGCTTTACCACGCCATTGCGAACCAATCGCCTCAGCAGCATCTTCGATTACCGGTATGCCGTGCTCGCGGCCGATTGCCAGCAGAGCATCCATGTCACATAGGTTGCCGTAAAGGTGCACCGCCAGAATTGCTTTAGTTCGCGAAGTAATTGCACGTCGGACCTGTTCCGGGTCCAGGCACCAACTATCTGGCAGTACGTCAACGAACACCGGCGTGGCGTTCAGGTAAGTTATGGGGGCCGCGGACGCGATCCAATTGGTATTGGCGAGGATTACCTCATCACCGATGCCAATATCCAGGGCCGCCATACCCATGTGCAACGCCCCGGTACAACTGGAGGTTGCGATGGCATAAGTCACTCCAAGGTGCTCAGCAAAACCGCGCTCGAAACGGTTCAGGTACTCGTAGCAACGCTCCCCCCAACCGTTCTTCACTGCGTCAAGTGCGTACCGCGCTTCCAGTTCGCCGATGCTCGGTTTGGTGTAATGAATTCTGCTCATTGAATACTCAACTCCGGGACCGCCACAACGAACTGTGCGCCCCAACTGTTAATCGAGGCAAACTGACCTGTGATCTCTGCCAGTAGGTTCCAAGGCAGTACCAACACGTAATCAGGTTCCTCCTGAGCGATACGCTCCGGCGAGACGATAGGAATCCGGCTACCTGGCAGGTATTTACCCTGCTTGTGCGGATTAGCGTCCGCCACCCAGGCTAAAAGATCGGATTTGACCCCGGCATAGTTGAGCAACGTATTGCCTTTGGCGGCCGCGCCATAACCGACCACATGCTTGCCATCAGCCTTGGCCTGCAACAGGAAACGCAGCAAACCATGCTTGATGGCCTCGGCGGCCGGCGCCAGGGTGGCGTAATATGCGGAAGTTTTCACACCGGCATCAAGCTCAGCCTGCAGTTGCTGTTGCACCGTGGCCTGCACCGGACGACGCACGCCATCGGTACGCTGGACGAACACCCGCAACGAACCGCCGTGGGTCGACAGTTGGCTGACATCGAAAACTTCCAGCCCGTTGCGCTCGCACAGTGTTTGCACGGCCGTCAGCGACAGGTAGGAAAAATGTTCGTGATACAGGGTGTCGAACTGCTGCCCGGCCATTAGCGTGAGCAATTGCGGAAACTCAAACGTCGCTACGCCCGTAGGCTTCAGCAGCGTGGCGAAACCGGCGAGGAAATCATTGATGTCAGGCACATGGGCGAGCACGTTATTGGCCGCCATCAAGTCGGCTGCCCAACCCTCCCCCATGAGTTGCGACGCGGTATCGCGGCCAAAGAATAGCTCGCGAATTTCCAGGCCTTTTTCACGGGCAGCCTTGGCGGTGCTGCGAGTTGGCTCGACACCCAGGCACGCAATCCCGCGCTTGGCCACGTACTGCAACAGGTAACCGTCGTTGGCGGCAATCTCCACCACGCGGCTGTTCGGGGTCAAATCGAAGCGTTCGACCATCTCGGCCACATAGCGCTCGGCATGGGCCAGCCAGGTACTGGAGAACGAACTGAAATAGGCATACTCGGCGTCGAACAAACTGTCGGCGCGGGTGTAATCCTCGGTCTGTACCAGCCAGCACTGCTGACATACAGCAACCTTGAGCGGGACCCACTGCTCGGCCTGCTCCAGTTGGTCGGCCCGCACGTATGCATTGGACGGCGGCGACGTGCCAAGGTCAATCAGTGGCAACACCAGGGCAGTCCCGCAACCTCGGCAATTCATACACGCACTCCAGCGAAACGCTCATCGAGCAAGGGATGACTGCTGTCCCGGGTCGACAGATTATTGACAGGCAGCGGCCAGGCAATCGCCAGCCGCGGATCACTCACCGACAGGCCGCCCTCGTGCTCCGGGGCGTAATCGGCGCTGTGCAGATAAAGCAGCTCGGCATCGTCGGTCAGGGTCTGGAACCCATGGGCGAACCCAGCCGGGATCAACAGGCTGCGGCCATCACCGGCCTTCAGGTGCTCGGCGTGCCAATGCAGGAAAGTCTCGGAGTCGGGACGCAAATCCACAGCCACATCCCAGACTTCGCCACGCAGACAGGTAATCAGCTTGGCTTCCGGTTGTGCCGCGTTCTGATAGTGCAACCCACGCACGCTACCGCGCTCATGGGTACAAGAATGATTGATCTGACGGATATGGAATGGCTGGCCGAACGCGCTCAGGCTGCCTTCGCAGAACAGCCGGGCGAAATGCCCGCGCTGGTCTTCGAAGCGCTTGTGCTGGACGGTGAACAAACCGGCCAACGGTAATGCCTTCATTGAAAACTCGCTCACAACGTGCCTCGGTACAGGTTCAACTGCCCCAGCGTGACTTGGCGCATGTCGTCGCCGTTCTGCCAGGCAAGGTGCCAATCGAGGGTCTGGGCCAGGCATTGCTGCAGCGACCAGCGCGGCTGCCAGCCCAGCAATTGCCGGGCGCGGCTGCTGTCCAGGCGCAGCAGGCCGGCTTCATGCAGATCACTCGGCTCGATGCGCAGGCCCGGCGCTTGCGGCCAGCGCTCGGCCAGCAACTGGACGACGTCACCGACACTGCACATATCCGCTTCGCCGGGGCCAAAGTTCCAGGCGCCGGCAAATTCCGGCCCCTGCTCATGAAGGCCTGCGGCCAACTGTAAATAACCGGCCAGCGGTTCCAGGGCGTGCTGCCACGGGCGTACGGCTTGTGGATAACGCAGCGTCACCGGCTCGTCCGCCGACCAGGCCTTGAGCACGTCCGGAATCAGGCGCTCAGGGGCAAAATCACCGCCGCCCAATACGTTGCCAGCCCGCGCCGTGGCCAAGGCCAGGCCGTGCTCAGCGAATCGCTCGGCCGAAAAGAACGACGCGGCATAAGACTGCGCCAGCAATTCGCAGCAGGCCTTGCTGCTGCTGTAGGGGTCGTGGCCGCCCAAGGGTTCATTTTCGCGATAGGGCCACAGCCACTCCTGGTTGGCGTAGACCTTATCTGTGGTCACCAATACGCAGGCGCGCACGCCGCCAACCTGACGGATTGCTTCGAGCAGGTTCAGGGTGCCCATGACATTGCTGGAATAGGTCCCCAACGGGTCGCGATAACCCTCGCGTACCAGCGGCTGGGCCGCCAGGTGCAGGACGATCTGAGGCTGCACGTCGGCAAGCACTTCCAGCAAGGCGCCAAGGTCGCGCAAATCAGCGCGCCGATCATCGATGCCCTCGCCGACCCGGGCCAGTTCGAACAGGTTCGGTTGAGTGGTCGGGTCCAGGGAAAAACCACTGACCTGTGCGCCCAGGCTCTGCAGCCACAGCGTCAACCAGCTGCCTTTGAAACCGGTGTGACCGGTAACCAGCACCCGCTTGCCGCGCCAGAACTCGGGGCTCAGTCCCACTGCTTCCATGGGGCCTCCCCGCTTTGCCACAGGGCTTCGAGGTGATTTTTATCCCGCAGGGTGTCCATCGGCTGCCAAAAGCCATCGTGCTGGAACGCCATCAACTGGCCTTGCGCGGCAAGGCCGTCCAGAGGACCGGATTCCCATGAAGTTGCATCGTTTTCGATCAACGGCAACACCTTGGGCGACAATACGAAGAAACCGCCGTTAATCCAGCCACCATCCCCCCGTGGTTTTTCGGTGAAACCCAATACTTGGTCGTTATCCCTGTCCAGAGCCCCGTAACGGCCTGGCGGTTGGACGGCCGTCACCGTGGCCAGCTTGCCGTGCGAAAAGTGAAATTCCACCAGCGCGCCAATATTGAGATCCGACACGCCGTCGCCATAGGTAAAACAGAACGCTTCTTCATTTTCCAGATAACGCGCCGCCCGACGCAGCCGGCCGCCGGTCATGGTGTCTTCACCAGTGTCGATCAGGGTCACGCGCCACGGCTCGCTGTAGTTCTGGTGAACGTCCATGCGGTTGTTGCACATGTCGAAAGTGACGTCGGAGGTGTGCAGAAAGTAGTTGGCGAAAAAATCCTTGATGGCGTAGCCCTTGTAACCCAGGCAAATGACGAAGTCGTGGATTCCATGGGCGGAATACTGCTTCATGATGTGCCAAAGAATTGGCTTGCCACCGATCTCGATCATCGGCTTGGGCTTGAGGTGCGACTCCTCGCTGATCCGTGTGCCGAGACCACCTGCCAAGATAACTGCCTTCATCGTCTCCCCTCTTGTCCATCACCGGGCTCAGCCAAGCGTTGTTTCGCTCTGCTGGCGCGGGGATTACACCTTCAATGCCGATCCGGGCGCTGCGATGGTCCGCGAGCGCTCGTTTTATGGCGATATGAGGGGGGCTTGCAGGAAACGCGCCAGCAAATCCTGATATCGAAAGCTCTAGCGTTCATAACCTCGCCAAGCCATTCAACGTTAAAAACTAGCCCTCTCTGAATGCTCGCTGGGCATGGTCGCTGATTGGTTTGAGCAAGTAAGACATGACGTTTCTGGAGCCGGTCTGGATCATCGACTCAACCGGCATTCCCGGCACCAGGGCTAGCCCTTGCAGCTTCGCCAATTCGCTTTGAGGAATTTTGATACCCGCCCGATAGAACCCCGCCCCTGTGCGCTCATCCTGAATCAGATCTGCTGACAGTCGCACCACGGTGCCGGTCAGTTCGGGCGTGGTGCTGCGGTTGAACGCGCTCAAGCGCAAGGTCGCGGATTGCCCGACCGTTAGCTGGTCAATGTCTTGGGCACTGATTTTCGCCTCCACCAGCAGTTCATCGTCGGCGGGTACGATCTGCATGAGCCCCTCGGCCGGTGAGATGACGCCACCGATTGTGTGGACGGCCAATTGCTGCACGCGTCCGGCAATAGGCGAGGTGATGTCGATGCGTTTGAGCTGATCGCTGGCAGTGATTTCCCGCTCGATCAATTCGCCCTGACGGGCCAGCAAATCTCTCAGTTCCTGGGACACTTCACTGCGGAAAGTCTGGTCAACCTGGAGTCGTTGCAACTCGGTTTCGGCGATCTTGCCCCGAGCCTCGGCAATGGACGCCATCAACTGTCCCCTCTCTCCGCGCAAGCGGGCAATACCTCGAGCCAGGGCATTGACCCGATCGAGAGTCATCATGCCTTTGTCGAACAGTTTCTTGACGGCCTGGTATTCGCTATCGATCAGTTCGATTTCTTCCAGCTTGGTTTTCTGCTGGATGTCGTGACCGGCAATGGTTTCGTTGAGTTGCTGGACACGCTCGCGCAGTTGCTTCTTCTGGCCTTCGCGGGAAGCGCGCCGGTCAAGAAACAGTTGCTGCTCTATAGCCATGACCGACTCGGCCTCCTCCAGGCTCATGCGGGACAGCAACTCCGTTGGTACCACTACCTCGCTGGCATCGTCCCGCTCGGCCTCCAGGCGAGCCAGACGCGCCCAAGCCTGGTTCAAGGATTTACTGACAATGGCCTGGCTGGCGGCGGGCAATGTGGCATCGAGGCGCAACAGCACGTCCCCTGCCGCGACTGTCTGCCCTTCCTTGATCAGTAATTCGGCCACCACACCTCCGGTAGGATGCTGAATCGTCTTGACGCTGCCCTCCACGGCCACTACCCCCGAGGCAATGACTGCACCAGACAGGTTGGTCAACATCGCCCAAGTCAGGCTTCCACCGAGCAGCAGCACCAATGACACCGCCCCCCAACGCAGATGACGGGATAAAGAATCGGTCAGATTGGCTTCTTGATCGGCCTGCATCAGTTGGGCACTCCCAATTCCACGACATTGTTGGCGGGCCTGGGAGCTGGTGCAGGCGGCCTTTTAAGGACGACATCCTTGGGACCGAAAGCTGCCTGCATGCCGTTTTCGAGAATCAGCACATGGTCAATCACCGACAAGATACTGGTGCGATGGGCAATCACCACCACGATTGCACCACGAGCCTTGAGCGCCAGGATGGCTTTGGCCAGCGCCTGTTCGCCTTCGGCATCGAGGTTTGAATTTGGCTCGTCCAGCACCACCAGGAACGGATCACCGAATAAAGCCCTGGCCAGTGCCACCCGTTGTCGCTGACCGGCCGAGAGGTTGACCCCGCCCTCGCCTACTTGGGTTTCATAGCCTCGGGGCAACTGCAGGATCAGCTCATGAACCCCGGCCAATTGCGCAGCGCTGACAATCGCGCTGTCCGGTGCCGAAGGGTCTAGGCGGGCGATGTTCTGGGCGACGGTTCCGGTAAACAGCCCAACGCTTTGCGGCAGATAACCGATCAACTTGCCTCGAGCCTGTTCGGTCAGCAGATCCAGCGGCGCGCCATCGAGCCGGACATGCCCCCGCGCCGGGGCCCAGGCGTTGACTAGGACCCGCGCCAATGACGACTTGCCCGATGCGCTCGGCCCCACCACCCCCACAGCAGTGCCCGCGGCGACCAGGAAGTTGATATTTTGCAAGGTCAGGCGCTGCGCGCCGGGTGGCGCTGCGAAAACACTTTCGACCTGCAAGTTGCGATGGGCCGCAGGAAGCTCGGTCTTGCTCTGGGCATCCGGGAACAGCGAGAACACTTCCACTAGTTTCTTCCAGGCGATCTGGGCACCCAACAGGCTGCGCCACGAGGCAATGACCTGCTCCGCCGGTGCCAGCGTCCGCGCCACAATAATCGAGGCCGCGATCATCGTGCCGCCGCTCAAGTCGCCTTGGATCACCAGCCATGCACCCAAGGCCAGGGCGGCCGACTGAACGACCTGGCGCAGGGTTTTGGAAATGCCACCGTAAAAGCCACCAATGTCGATCGAGCGTCGTTGCAGGGTAATGAAGGTGCTGTGATTCTTCTGCCAGATAGTCGACGTGTTGACCAACATGCCCATGGCCATCAGCGCTTCGGCGTTCTGGTGAGCTTGCTGGCCCAGGTGATTGCGCTTGTTCAACGCATCGGCCGACGCCTGCATCAATTTGCGGGTCTGCCGGTCAGTGAGTACGGTCAGCGCGATGAGGATAATCATCAAGGCGACGGTTAAAAGACCAAAGAGCGGGTGAATGTAAAAGCAGACCGCGAGGTAAACCGGCATCCACGGCAAATCGAAAAATGCCACAAGTCCCGGACCACCAATAAAACCGCGGATCTGATCCAGCTCCTGGGCCGGTTTCAGAGCGTCTCCGGTAATCGGCGTTTTCAGCGAAGCACCGGCAATCACGTTGAAGACTCTCGAAGACAGCGTCAGATCCAGCGAGGAAGCAATTCGCACCATGACTCGGGATCGAATGATATCCAGCAGGCCCGAAAGCGCATAAACCCCCAGCGCCAGTAGCCCCAGGGCGACCAGGGTCGGGACGCTCTGGCTGGGAATGACCCGGTCGTAGACTTCCAGCATGAACACCGGGCCAATCAGCGCCAGGATATTGATCACCCCGGAAAACAGCGCGGCGCCTATCAGCCCCCGGCGCAATGCCGATTTCAATGGAGGCGCAACAACAGGCGCACTGACAGCGTTAGGGGTTTTCAACTGTTATCCATCCCTTGGTTTTTCATGACATCCATGTCGCCAGTCAATACTGACTTGATGACAGAGGTCGTAAGGAAACTTGACGCTCTTCGAGCGCTTTGCGCTGGGCTGCAAGTTCCGCACCAGACAGTCCGTTTACGGCTGGACTCGCCTGCGTAAAATTGCGCCCATGCTGCGCGGGCAAATAAAAAACGCCTCTGGGTCTTATTGACCCAGAGGCGTTTTTGTAGCCCTGTCCTATATCAAGCACCCCGGGCAAGGGGGAACGCTGTTATGCGGGGATCGTAAAGACATCTCCATTAGAGGTATGGAACTGCTCGATGGTGTTGAAGCCCGCGTACCAATCCTGCAGCTTCACGCCCATGTCCGAAAGCGGTTGGCCTGAATGGTAGCTCGAGGTATTGAAGATATACGCGTCATTGCCACTGCGCACGGTCGTTATCGTGTCCATCGACTCCATTCCGTTCAGCAACACCCGATCAAACCCTCCTGTACCGTCATCCTTGATCGTGACCTGGCCGTAGGTATCGATGACGTAGGTATCGTCATCCTGACCTCCATTAACGAACCCCTGACCACCTTCGGCGACAGTTAAAGTGTCATCGCCGGCCCCGCCCAACAAGCGGAAACCATCCCCTCTGCCCAACAAAATATCGTTGCCTGCCCCACCATCAGCAGTGCCGCTGAACACGGCAATGCCGTCGTTGCCTGCCTCTCCATAGGCCACTGCTCCGGTGTCCAGGTTGGCCGTGGTAAGCGCATCGTTGCCGAGGCCGCCATAGAGCTGATCGGCCTGGGCTACGTTGGCAGGGCCACCGGGAAGCATCGGGCCTGTAGCAGTGTACAAGCCGCCATAGATGTAATCGGCGCCATCGCCCCCGTAGATGGTGTCATTGCCCAGCCCACCCTCCAACCAGTTAGCCAGGCTGTCTCCTGTCATCGAATCATTGAACTGGCTGCCCATGACCCGCTCGATGTTAGTCAGCACATCACCCTGGGCGTCGCCGCCCTGGTGAATACCCGTCTGAAGGTTGATATCCACAGCGGCAGCACTGTTGATATACCAGGCTTGATCCACACCATCGCGACCATCAATGACGTCGGCGCCCGCACCACCAATAAAAATGTCGGCTTTAGCAGAGCCCAATAGCGTGTCATCGAAATCGGAGCCCTGATAGATCTCAATCGCGGTAAACGTATCGCCTGCCGCATCACCGGCATTCACATTGGTTGTCAGGTCGATGGTCACCGCGCTGGAGGACTGTTCATAGCTGGCCAGATCAGTTCCCAACGCGCCATCCACGCCCATCGCTTGCGAACCGCCGATGAAGGTGTCGTTAAAACCCGACCCACGCAGCGTTTCAATCTCTTGATAGGTATCGCCTGCTGCAATACCGGAATGGACGCCTGTGGTCATATTAAGGGTAACCGCTACCCGGCTATCGCCATAGCTGGCGACATCCACGCCTGCTCCACCAATGAGTTGATCTGCACCAGCAGCGCCGAACAGTACGTCGTTGCCTGCGCCACCTATGATGATGTTATCGCCGGTGTTGCCGTAGCCTGTGAATGCCACCGTGCCAGTGTGAGTCATCTTCTCAATGAACGGGTCCATGGTGAAGATGGCCTGGTTAGTAAATACTTCGTCGAAGCCGCCATCAGCCAGCTCGACCGTCTTGTTCCCGCTGGTGTTGACAATGTAGACGTCGTCACCGAGCCCTCCCTCCAGCGTTACAGCCCCCCAGGCACTGGTGAATGTGTCATTGAACGCCGTACCGATAACCTTTTCGATACCTTCCAGCGTGTCGCCCTCGGCATCACCGCCAATTCCAGGCAAGCCTTTATAGACGCGAATATCGACATTGATCGCTTCGGCCGAGGTCGAATAATCTACCGTGTCTATTCCCAGACCACCATCGAAGCCAATCGCCAGACCGTCAGCTACAAAGGTGTCGTTGTAACTTGAGCCACGAATCACTTCGATGTCGGTAAAGGTATCGCCGGTAGCGATACCAGAGTGAACCCCCGTCTTGAGGTTGATATTCACCGCCACCTTGCTGTCGGTATAACCGGCGACGTCCAACCCTTCGCCGCCGAAGAGCTGATCGGCGCCGTCACCGCCGAACAGCACGTCGTTACCTGCGCCGCCGATGATGATGTTATCGGTGACACTGCCATAAGCAGTGAAAGCCGTCGTGCCGGTGTAGGTCAATTTTTCGATGTACGGGTTCAGGGTGAAGGTGGCCTGATTAGTGCGCACTTCGTCGTAGCCGCCGTCAGCCAACTCGATCGTCTTAT
>NZ_FOTH01000026.1:0-82272 GCF_900114515.1 Pseudomonas sp. NFACC46-3 | reverse complement strand
CTGAGCTATTCCCGCATTGGCGTCCCCTAGGGGACTCGAACCCCTGTTACCGCCGTGAAAGGGCGGTGTCCTAGGCCACTAGACGAAGGGGACACACGTACAACATTCACTGCTTACAGCGTTTGGCTGAGTGCTTTACGCTGTAAGTGGCGCGCATTCTATGGATGGATTGAAGGGTCGTCAACCCCCAGATATAAATTTATTTAAATCAATGACTTCGCCCGGTTTGGGGGCGATCCGGACATTTTACCCGCCCGGTCTCTGGCGCCTATATTCTGTCACCCGCCGAGACGCTATAGTCGAGCCCGGCAAATGATGGCAATGTGCACCCATCCGGTTATGCTTCCTATAAACAGCACGACGCCCGTCTAATCGCGTCGCTCGGACCTATGCGCTTAAAAGCCAAGCCACTACACTCATGACATGCGTACCACAATAAAGAGGTCTTACCGGTGACACCACTCATGATCACCCTGCTCGTCGTAGCCGGGATCGCCCTGTTGATCGCCATTGGCTACATGAACCACGTGGTGGAAAACAACAAGCTGGAAAAGGCCCGCACCAAGGTAGAACTCAACGACCGCATGCGTCGCTGTGGGGAGCTCACCGAAACCTTCCCCGGGCAGTTGATGACCCCTGCCCTGAAGTTGTTGATGACGCGCCTTGAGATGAACGTCTGTCAGCGCCTGCTGAACCTGGAGAAAACCAATTCTGCGGTCAAGGCACGCCTGGACGAATTGAGCGCACTGGCCGCCCAAGGTGAATCGATCCCGGTGAACAATCCACCGGCACCGATCCAGACCGAAGCCAAGGCCAAGGACGTACGTTTTCTGCTCGAGGCCTTGCACGGCCAGATCACCCGTGCCGCCCAGGACGGTTTCCTGCCGCCTAACGAAGCCAAGCGCTGGATTCGCGAAGTGCGGCACATTCTGGTACTGCTGCACATCGAGTTCTTCAACAACCTCGGCCAGCAAGCCCTGCAGCAAGAACAACCCGGGCAGGCCCGCCTGGCCTTCGAGCGCGGCGTGCAGTACCTGCGCAAGCAGCAGGAACCCCAGGTCTACGCCGAACAACTGGCCTACCTGGAAAAACTCCTGGCCCGCGCCAATGCCCAGGTCCTGGCCAGCACCCAGCCGGTCGAAGGCGAAGTCAACCAGTTGACCGAAGGGCTGAAGGAAGCCGAAGTCAACGACGAGTGGAAGAAGAAGAAAGTCTACGACTGATACGGCTCCTCCCTGTGCAGGTGGAGTTTCTGTGGCGAGGGAGCTTGCTCCCGCTGGAGTGCGCAGCGCTCCCACGAATCTTGGGTCTGCTTCGCCGCCCAGCGGGAGCAAGCTCCGTCGCCACGGGGCTGTAAACTATGCCCGTACGCCGCCAGGCAGGCAAAACTGTTGGAATGTTGGATCTGCTATCGCGGACTCACAACTTGAAATGCCCCACCATCCCCTTAAGCTCAACCCCCAACTGCGCCAGCTCGATGCTGGAAGCGGCATTGCCGCGCATCGCCAGGGACGATTGATCGGCGCTGGCGCGAATGCTGGTGACACTGCGATTGATCTCCTCGGCCACCGAGCTCTGCTGCTCGGCTGCCGCGGCGATCTGTTGGTTCATCTGTTGGATCAGTGATACCGCCGCCGCAATACTGCCCAAGGCGCTTTCGGTCTGTAGTGCATCGCTGACCGCCATCTTCACCAACTCGCCGCTGCTCTGGATCTGCTGCACGGAAGCCTGGGCCGCTGAACGCAGGGCACTCACCAGTCGCTCGATCTCCTCGGTGGACTGTTGCGTGCGCTTGGCCAACGCCCGCACCTCATCGGCCACGACCGCAAAGCCCCGGCCCTGCTCCCCGGCCCGGGCCGCCTCGATAGCGGCATTGAGCGCCAACAGGTTGGTTTGCTCGGCCACGCTCTTGATCACACTCAGCACCGTACCGATGTTCTGGATCTCGGCGCTGAGGCTTTCGATGCTGGAACTGGCCGACGTGGCCGAATCGGCCAGCTGTTCGATGCGCACCATACTCTGACGCACCACCTGCTGGCCGCTTTCGACCTTGTCGTCGGCAGTCTGGGCCGCTTGTGCGGCTTCTTCGGCATTGCGTGCCACGTCATGCACCGTGGCCGTCATCTGGTTCATCGCCGTGGCGACCTGCTCGGTTTCTTCTTTCTGGCTACTGACTTCCAGGTTGGTCTGTTCAGTCACGGCTGACAGCGATTGGGCCGAATTGGCCAATTGCTCGATACCCGCCTGCAAGCCGCTGACGATACTGCTCAGCCCCGCTCCCATCTGTTGCATCGCCTGCATCAACTGACCAATTTCGTCTCGGCGCGTCACTTCCACCGTGGCGCTCAAGTCACCCGACGCAATCTGCTGGGCCACGCGAATGACACTGCGCAGCGGCGTCACGATCAGCCGGGTTATGACCCACGCCGCGATCAATCCCACCAGCAACGCCAAGGCCGACGAACCGATGATCAGCAGCGAATTTTTCTTCAGTTCGGTCTGCATGGCCTGGTCTTCGGCACCGAAGGCCTGGTCAACCCGCGCCACCACTTGATCGGCCCGCTCGTGCAGTTGCTGGTAGACGACTTTTTCCTTCGCCAGCAGGCCGGTGTATTCGGCCAATTGTTCATTGAACCCGGCGATATGCCCGGCCACTTCATTCAGCACGGTCTGGTAACCCGGGTCCTTGACCGTGGTCTTGAGCACTTCGGCCTGTTTCATCGCCTGCTCGGCCTGTTCGATGCTGCCTTCTCCGGCGCCCTCAACATTGCCTTTGCGACTCTGGTCCAGGCGGACCCGCGCTTCGTTCATGGCCTGCAACATCAAGCGGGATACTTCGCTGACCTGGTTGGCCTGCTCGATGAACTCGGCCCCCTCCTTGCCCTCGGAATCTTTCAAGGTATAGGTGCCATCATCCGCCAGCCCGGCCTGCAACACATCCAGGTTATTGGCGACGCTGGACACCGACCAACTGGCCATTTCCAGCGCCAGGTCCTTGCTCTGGCTCAACCCGACAAATTCGTCGAACGCCTTGCGATACGCGCCCAGCGCCTGCTCCACGTCGTTCATCACCGGCACGTTGGCAGCCGACTGCACCTTGAGTTCGTTCGCCTGGGCCACCAGAGCGTCGACCCCCTGGCGCAACGCATCGGCGGTCTTGGGGTCGGAGCGCGAGGCGTATTCCTGCTCCAGCAGCCGGACCTTGAGCAACCCGCTGTTGAGGGACGACATCTGTTTCAGGCCATCGAAGCGATGGCTGATGGTCTGCAGGGACCAGACACCGATGGCCGCGACCACTGCGGTCAGCAACAGCACCAGGACAAATCCGATACCCAGTTTCTTTGCCATACCCAGGTTGGCAAAACGTCCTTGCACGGCGGAAATCATTGCGCTCAGTCCTCTGCCAGTGTGTGTTGATTGCAGATTCGCAACGAGACGCCCTGCAACACAAGATGCTGGCGTCGGAATAATGGCAAAAAGCTACAGCTGCGTCGTTTTCAGGACACTAGAGGTCGATCCAGAGCCGCTGCCCGGAAGAACGCCAGCGCCCTGGGGTCACGGGCATACGCCACGTTGATCCGTAGCCAGTCACTGTCGGCACCCGAAGGGCTGAATGCGCTACGCGAAGACAGCAGCACGCCAAAACGCCTGGCCAGGCGCTGTACTCCAGCGTAGTCACACAATGGCGGTCTTGCCCAGATGAAAAGCCCGCCGGCCGGTTTGCCAAAGACCTCCCAGTCGGCGTCTTCCAGTACCTGCAACAGCGCCGCCATATCGGCACCCAGACGCTGCCGCTGGCGCTGGACCAGCTTGCGATAGGCGCCATTGGCCAGGAGGCAGGCAAGGACCGACTCACAGAACCGCGATCCCCCCATGCTGGTAATGCCCTTGACCTCGCTCATGCGCGCAATGATGGAAGGTCCGGCCACCACGAAACCGACGCGCAACGAACTGCTCAGGGTTTTCGAAAAGCTGCCCACGTAGACCACCTCGGGATCCAGTGCCGCGAGCCGGGTCCGCGCCGAGCTCTGGAAATCGCCATAGGCATCGTCTTCGATCACCAGTACGCCGTGCTCCTTCGTCAATTGCAGCAGCCGTTGAGCGACGGCCGGAGCCAGGCTGGTGCCGGTCGGGTTATGGCAGGCGCTGTTGACGAATAGCGCAGTGGGCCGGTGCATCGCCAGCAGGTCTTGCAGCGCATCGACGTCCGGGCCGCGTGGGGTCCTGGGCAGTTCGATCATGTCGATGTCGTGCAACCTGAGCAGGTCAAACAGGCTGGAATAACCGGGGCTCTCCACGACCACGCGGGAACCCGGCGGCAACAGTGTCCGTACGATCAGGTCCAGCCCGTGGGTCGCCCCGGTGGTGGTCAGGATCAGGTCTTTATCGACCTCGATATTGAATTGTTTCAAGCGCCTGGACAGTTGCTCACGCAGGGCAGGCAGCCCCAACGACGTGCTGTAGTTGAACAATCCCGCCATGTCGGTGCGAGTGACCTGGCGGATCGCATAGCCTAGGTCATCGCTTTCACGCCAGCTCTCGGGCAGCCCGCCACACCCCAGCTTCAACTCCCATTGCGAGCTGTCGCCCCCGTCGGTGAACGTGGCTTGCTGTCGATTCTGATCAGTGGGCTCGGGCCCGGGCGACGGGGGTGGTGCGACAAAAAAGCTGGAACCATGGCGGGACGCCAACAGGCCTTGGGCGACCAGGCGTTCACACGCTTCATTGACGCTGGACTGGCTGAGCAGGTTCTCCCGCGCCAGTTGGCGGACGGATGGCAGCCGAGTTCCCGGTTGTACCGCATCCTGTCGGATCCAGCCGGTCAGCGCGTCAACGATTTGCTGCACGACAGGCACCAGGGCCTGTCGGTCGATTCTCAACTCCATGAGTAACCAAGCTCCTAAGCATTTGTTTTATTTCCGGAAACAGTTAAGCACAGGCCGCAACGGGACGATGTACGACAACGTCGCCAAAACCGTCGATTCTCACCCTTTGAAACACATTGAAGGACCGTTCCGAGGTTTTTTCGAGCGCCCCACGAAAAAGCCCGCAAGCAGTGCGGGCTTCGTCCTACAAGCCGAAGGGCAAGTCCTCAGAACGCCGTGACGCCGCCGTCCACCGCCAGGGAATGGCCCGTGGTGAAGGCCGCGCCGTCGCTGCACAAATACAGCACGGCGCTGGCGATTTCCTCGACTTTGCCGATACGCCCCACCGGGTGCATGGCATTGGCGAACTCACCTTTTTTCGGGTCCGCCTCATAAGCGCGACGGAACATGTCGGTGTCGATCACCGCCGGACAGACCGCATTCACGCGGATTTTCTTCTTGGCGTATTCGATGGCGGCCGATTTGGTCAGGCCGATCACGGCATGCTTGGACGCTGCATAGATGCTCATCTTCGGCGCCGCACCCAGGCCCGCCACCGAGGCCGTATTGACGATCGCGCCACCACCCTGGGCCAGCAGCAATGGCAACTGGTACTTCATGCACAGCCAGACGCCCTTCACATTGACCCCCATGATCGCGTCGAACTCATCGAGGGTCCCGTCGGCCAGCTTGCCCTTCTCGATCTCGATCCCGGCGTTGTTGAAGGCGTAGTCAAGACGACCGTAGGTCTTGATCACTTCGTCCATCAGCTGCTGCACATCGTTTTCCAGCGTCACGTTGCAGCGCACGAACACCGCTTCGCCGCCCGAATCACGAATCGACTGCACCGTGCCCTCGCCACCCGCCACGTCGAGGTCCGCCACCACCACTTTCAGCCCCTCTGCCGCGAACGCCAGGGCAGTGGCCCGGCCGATGCCAGCGGCAGCGCCGGTAACCACGGCGACCTGTCCGGAAAACGTCATGCTCATTGTCTGTTCCTCGAAGAATGCGGGAGATGCCGCCAGTCTAGCCACAGGTCCCGAGGACGCGGCAGCACTATCCAACTGCCGGTTGAGCGCTCATGGGCGCCAGTGATAAGGCCCCTGGGCGAACTATCACTGCGTTGGATCGAACTGCATTCGCTGTATCAGCAGACCTTGCGGCAAATGCTTCGAAGGTCTATCAACAAGGCTTCATTCATCTTGAGTGCCCGCCATGACTGCCCAGACCAATCGCCAGTTCCTGCTCGCCAAACGCCCGGTAGGCGCGGCGACCCGCGAGACTTTCACCTATCAGCAAGTACCGGTCGGCGAACCGGCCGCCGGCCAGATCCTGGTGAAAAACGAATACCTGTCCCTGGACCCAGCCATGCGCGGCTGGATGAACGAGGGCAAGTCCTATATCCCGCCGGTCGGCATCGGCGAGGTGATGCGAGCATTGGGTGTCGGCCAGGTAATTGCCTCGAACAACCCGGGGTTCGCGGTCGGGGACTACGTAAACGGTGCGTTGGGGGTGCAGGATTATTTCCTCGGCGAGCCAAGAGGTTTCTACAAGGTCGACCCGAAACTGGCACCGCTGCCACGTTATTTGTCCGCACTGGGCATGACGGGCATGACTGCCTATTTCGCCCTGCTGGACGTCGGCGCGCCCAAGGCGGGCGAGACCGTGGTGCTCTCAGGCGCCGCCGGTGCGGTGGGCAGCATCGCCGGGCAGATCGCCAAAATCAAAGGCTGTCGCGTGGTGGGCATCGCCGGCGGGGCCGATAAATGCAAGTTCCTGGTCGATGAACTGGGTTTCGACGGCGCCATCGACTACAAGAACGAAGACGTTCATGCCGGCCTCAAGCGCGAATGCCCAAAGGGCGTGGATGTGTATTTCGACAACGTCGGGGGCGACATCCTGGATGCCGTGCTCAGCCGCTTGAACCTCAAGGCCCGCGTGGTGATCTGCGGCGCCATCAGCCAGTACAACAACAAGGACGCGGTGAAGGGCCCCGCCAACTACCTGTCGCTGCTGGTCAACCGGGCGCGCATGGAAGGTTTCGTGGTCATGGACTACGCCGCACAGTTCGCCGCCGCTGGACAGGAAATGGCCGGCTGGATGGCCAAGGGACAGCTCAAGAGCAAGGAGGACATTGTCGAAGGTCTGGAGACATTCCCCGAGACACTGACCAAATTGTTCAGTGGGGAGAACTTCGGGAAGTTGGTATTGAAGGTCTGACACAAAACAACTGTGGGAGCGAGCTTGCTCCCACATTAGGGATCTTCGGTGTCAGGTCAGGCCAATTCGGCCACGACCGCCGCCAGCGCCTGAGCTGGGTCGGCGGCCTGGCTGATCGGACGGCCGATTACCAGGTAATCGGAACCGGCGTCCAGCGCCTGGCGCGGAGTCAGGATGCGACGCTGGTCGTCCTGGGCGCTGCCCGCCGGACGAATCCCCGGGGTCACCAATTGCAGCGACGGGTGAGCCGCTTTCAGGGCGCTGGCCTCCAGGGCCGAACAGACCAGACCGTCCAGGCCGGCCCTCTGCGCCAGCGCCGCCAACCGCAGCACCTGCTCCTGAGGCTCGACGTCCAGGCCGATCCCGGCCAGATCCTCGCGCTCCATGCTGGTCAGCACGGTTACGCCGATCAGCAACGGTTTCGGGCCGCTGCGCTGATCCAGCACTTCACGGCAGGCCGCCATCATGCGCAGGCCACCGGAGCAATGCACGTTGACCATCCACACGCCCATCTCCGCAGCTGCCTTGACGGCCATGGCGGTGGTGTTGGGAATATCGTGGAACTTCAGGTCCAGGAACACTTCGAAACCCTTGTCGCGCAGGGTCCCGACAATTTCCGAAGCACAACTGGTGAACAGTTCCTTGCCGACTTTGACCCGGCAAAGCTTGGGGTCCAACTGGTCGGCCAGCTTCAGGGCGGCGTCACGGGAGGGGAAATCCAGGGCGACGATAATGGGCGTCTGGCAGGCGGACATGAGCGGGCTCTCAGGCAAGTCGAAATCGGCGCGCATTGTAGCGGAACGAGCGCCCGTGCGGGACCCGATGATCGGTAAATATCATCGTCCCCCAGCAGCATGGACGATACCGGCCTTTGTGTCGAAGCCGATACATTCATGACATGCGTACAACACGTCGACACGCTACCGTCCGCCGCCGCAACCCGTCCTTTCAGCGCTTCACGCCTCGCGGCACGAAGCCTTATGCTGAGGGCTCAACCTCGCCGCCTTCTTTGCGGTTGGCAGCCTACCTGGCAGATGATGCATCCATGCAGAACACCCCTGTTGCAAATTCTGACGATCAAAAAGTACCCGACGATGACAAGCGCTGGACCACCCGCGCGCTGATCGTCGATGACGACCTGCCGATCCGCGAGCTGCTGATCGATTACCTCGCCCGCTTCAGCATACGAGCCAGCGGCGTGACCGATGGCGCGGCCATGCGCCAGGCAATGCAGGCAGAGCACTTCGACGTGATCGTGCTCGACCTGATGCTACCGGGTGAAGATGGCTTGCAGTTGTGCCGCTGGCTGCGCGCCGAATCGGACATCCCGATCCTGATGCTCACCGCCCGCTGCGAGCCCACCGACCGCATCATCGGCCTGGAGCTGGGCGCCGATGACTACATGGCCAAACCATTCGAACCCAGGGAGCTGGTGGCGCGTATCCAGACCATCCTGCGCCGGGTGCGCGACGACCGCAGCGAACATCGGGCCAATATCCGTTTCGACAACTGGCGGCTCAACAGCGTGCTGCGCCAACTGATCTCCGCCGATGGGCTGGTGGTGCCGCTGTCCAATGCCGAGTTCCGCCTGTTGTGGGTCTTCATCGAACGACCGCGCCGGGTGCTCAGCCGCGAACAACTGCTGGACGCAGCTCGCGGGCGCTCCATCGAGGCCTTCGACCGCAGCATCGACCTGCTTGTATCACGCCTGCGCCAGAAGCTGGGCGACGACCCCAAGGCCCCGCAACTGATCAAGACCGTGCGTGGTGAAGGCTACTTGTTCGACGCGCGGGACATCGGTTGATGCAACTGCGCCTCGACTCCCTGTTCGGCCGCCTGTTTGGCGTGCTGTTGCTGGCGATTGTCCTGGCGCACCTGTTGGCGTTTGCCTGGTTTTCTCAATACGACAGGCCGCCTCCCGGGCCACCGCCGGAATTTTCCCGACAGGCCGAAAGCCCCCCGCGCTTCGGCCCGCCCCCTAACCGCCCTGCACGCCCCTGGTTCGGCGGCCCGCTGGTGCCGCTGACCTTTCAATTCGTGTGCCTGATCGTCGCGGCCTGGTACGGCGCCAAGCTCCTGACCCGCCCCATCCAGCGCCTGAGCGATGCGGCCGAGCGCCTGAGCGAAAACCTCGACAGCCCGCCGCTGGATGAAAGCGGCCCCCGTGAAGCGCGACAGGCAGCCCATACGTTCAACCTGATGCAGCAACGGATTCGCGAGCAGGTGCAGCAGCGTTCGCGCATGCTCGGCGCGGTGTCCCATGACCTGCGCACGCCGCTTTCGCGGCTCAAGCTGCGCCTGGAGCAGATCGATGACATCAAGCTGCAAGGCCAGATGCGCCAGGACCTGGACGACATGATCGGCATGCTCGATGCCACCCTCACCTACTTGCACGAACAGCGCACCAGTGAAGCGTTGCAATGGATGGACGTGCAGGCCTTGGTGGAATCGTTGAGCGAAAACGCCCAGGACCAGGGCGCCGATGTACAGGTCAGCGGTAGCTGTGCACCGCTGCAGGTGCAACCGATGGCGCTGCGTTCGTGCCTCAACAACCTCATCGACAATGCCCTGCGCTACGCCGGTCATGCCTTGATTAGCCTGGAAGACCAACATAAGCAGGTGCTGATTCGTGTCATCGACCATGGTCCCGGTATTGCGGCGGACAAACGCGAGGCGGTGTTCGAGCCGTTCTTTCGCCTGGAAGGCTCACGCAACCGCAACTCCGGCGGCGTCGGCCTGGGCATGACCATCGCCCGAGAAGCCACCGAACGCCTGGGCGGGCAATTGACCCTGGAAGAGACGCCAGGGGGCGGTTTGACAGCGGTGATCAGCCTGCCTCGCACCTGAATCCCACCGATGTCCCTCTGTGGGAGCGGGCTTGCTCGCTCCCACACTCGACACTGCGCCGGGACTGAGTTTGTACACCCACCGGTACAAACTCCACACACCCCAGACAACTCCCTCGCAGAGGCTGCATAAGCCGGTGCACCCACCGGCTATCCCAGCCCAAGGAGAGCGCCCATGATCGGTAGCGTCAGCAGTTACTCCACCTATACCAGCACCAGCAGTACCGCAACCAGCAGTGCCCGCAGCCAGCAGTTTCAAAAGGAACTGCTGAGCAAGCTCGACAGTGACAGCGACGGTTCGGTCAATCAGGAAGAGTTGAGCACTGCCCTGTCGCAAAAAAGCGACGATGGCATCCTGGTCAGCCTGAGCGACAATTTCGGCGACCTGGACAGTGACGGTAGTGGTGACCTGAGCAGCGAGGAAATGGCCGCAATGGCGCCACCACCTCCGCCGCCACGGAGCCAGGCGCCGAATACCGAACTGGCCGATGCGCTGCTCAGCGTCCTGGACAGCGACGGTGATGGCTCGGTCAGCAGCGATGAGTTGAGCAACGGCCTGGCCAGCACGGACAGCGATGCCGACAGCCAGCAAGTGTTCTCGGCGTTGGACAAGAATGAAGACGGCACTGTCAGCCTCGACGAACTCTCCGCCAGCCTTGCACCACCGCCACCACCGCAACAGGCCTCCGGTGAAGAGCTGTTCAGCCAGCTCGATGCCGATGGCGACGCCACCGCCAGCGAACTGAGCAGCGCCTTGCAGGCCGGTCGCCGCAGCGACAGTTCCACCGAACAGGCCAATGTCAGCGAAGCGTTGAACAGAATGATCGCCAACCTCAGCCGGCAGTACTCGCTGGATAACGTCGCCACTGTAGGGAAACACCTGAACGTGGCGACCTGATTCACCGGCAAGCCTGGATTGAAACTCACTTGTGGCGAGGGGATTTATCCCCGCTGGGTTGCGCAGCAGCCCTAAAATCAGACGACCCGGAGTGTCAGGCTGACCGAGCCGGCAGTTTTTGGGGTCGCTTCGCAACCCAGCGGGGATAAATCCCCTCGCCACAAAGGTTTGTACTTGCCTCTGGGATGGGTTACCGCGCCTGGCTTTTGCTCCAGTCCGTCAACAGGCTATACGCCACCGCCAGCAGGGTCGGGCCGATGAACAGGCCGATGAAACCGAAGGCAATCAACCCGCCGAACACCCCCAGCAGCACGATGACCAAGGGCAGGTTTCCACCACGGCTGATCAGGTAGGGCTTGAGCACGTTGTCCACGCCACTGATGATGAACGTGCCCCAAATGCCCAGGAACACCGCCATCCCGTACTCACCCTTCCACGCCAGCCACGCCGTTGCGGGGATCCACACCAGCGGTGGCCCCATGGGGATCAGGCTCAACAGGAACGTGACGATACCCAGCACCAGCGCCCCCGGGACCCCGGCGATCAGGAAGCCGATCAGCGCCAGTACGGCCTGGGCCGCCGCGGTGCCAATCACGCCGTTGACCACCCGTTGCACCGTACCAGCCACCAGCTCGATGTAGTAACCGGCACGGTCGCCGATCAGACGCTCCAGCAACCCGTGGACGAATACCGCCAGGCGCGGGCCGTCGCGATAGAAAAAGAACACGAACACGATACTCAGGGTCAGCTCGAGTATGCCACCACCAATCTGTGCACTGCGCGCCAGCAGCCAGTTGCCGACCTGCCCCAGGTAAGGCCTGGCGGACACCATCAGCGCGGCCCCCTGCTGGTCGATGCTGTTCCAGATGCCGACCAGCCGTTCGCCCACCAGCGGTACACCGGCCAACCAGGTCGGGGCTTCGGGCAGGCCGTCGACCTGTGCGTCCTTGATGAACACGGTGGCATCACGCACATGGTCGGCCAGGTTGAAACCCAGCCACACCAGCGGCACCGCCACCAACAACATCCAGCCTACTGTCAGCAGCGCCGCCGCCAGGGATTCGCGGCCATTGACCCAGCGGGTCAGCAGGCGCATCAGCGGCCAACTGGCGAACGCCAGCACCGCCCCCCAGAACAGCGCCGACCAGAACGGCGCCATGACCCAGAGGCTTGCGCCGAACAACACCAGGAGCAGGATCTGCACCAACAGCCGATCGTTATTGATCATGTAGGGTCTCGAAAAAATGAACAGGGGCGAGGCAACGGCGTGAAACCCGCGGCCCCGAGACAGCTTAGCGCAGCAACTCCAGGTGCAATCCCGCCGCCTCGCCGCTGGCGGCCTCCATGCGCGCCGCCCGAACGCCCTGGCCCGCCAGCGCCTCGATCCAATCCTCGGCCCGGGGACCGGCGATACTGACCCGCAAGCCCGTGTCCAGGTTCAGCGCCCGGGACAACAGGCGCAACCAGGTGTCGTCTGGCTCACCGGCAAGACGCGGTAAATCCAGGCCCCCAGTGTCCTTGAGCTGGCGCAGCAGCGTGGCCGACGTCGGCAGCAGGTCCCCCAGCGGTGCATTCGCCTCGAACTGCTCGACATGCAGGTAGGCCTTGCGATTGCCGCGGGTGATGGCATACAGCGCAATCAGTGTGTTGTCCGCCGGTGGAGCCAGGCGCAGCAGCAGGAAGGCCTGGCCGTTGTCGGCGCCATAGAGCTTGGCGTTGCCGAAGACATCGTTGGCCCACAGGCTGCTTTCGCCGCAATCGCGGGCCTGGCACCAGAACAACAACTCGGCGTCCTGTTTCTGCAACGCTTCGCGCGCGGCAGTAAAGGCCTGGGTGGCGGAATGTTCCGGCGGCAGTTCGTAAGTAACAGACGTGGCGTTCCCACGGGCATCGACCTGGCCGTCGAAGCGCAACTGGCCGCTGATCTTGCGGATCGAGCCCATGGGATAGACGCGTTCCAGGTCGCTGGTTTGCCGGTAATCGACAATCTGCGCGTCGGGCATGCGCGGCACACGCTCCAGGTCGCGACTGCCTGGCACATCGACGGCGAACGACGCGGGGCTGAAGCAGGCCAGCACCAGCAGGACGAGTGAGTGAACGGATAATTTCATCGGGTCGGCTTGGCCTGGGACGCTTGGACGCAACGGGCGTCGTCGATGCACCGCGAGGCTGATAAACAGAGGTCTGTCATGGTTGTCTCCCTTTCAACCCGCCCAGCCTCGACAGTTGCCCGCCGCAAGTCAAGGAACGGTGAAGAACCGATTGAAACAGTCTGCTACAAGCGTGGCACCGACCTCGTCGTTCAGGTGTAGATGATGGCCGCCGGGCAACTGCTCATGACTGAAGGGTAGACGCTCCAGCAACTCCGGGTGCTGGGCCAGCATGCCGTCGGCGGCCACCGCCAGATGTGCCGGACAAGCGACCCGCGCCACGAACGCCATGGCCTGTTCATCGGTCAGGCGCAAAGGCGATGGCAAGGTCAGGCGATTGTCGGTGCGCCAGGTATAGCCCCCGGGCACTGGCATCAGGCCGCGCTGGGCCAGCAATTCGGCGGCCTCGCGACTCACCGCCACCAGCCCCTTCATCCGTGCTTCGATGGCACGCTCGAGGGTTTTGTAGACCGGCTTGCGTTTCTGCTGCAGGTCCAACTGGGCTTGCAGGGCCATGCCCATGCGCTCGGCCGCGTTATCGCCTTTGGCTGTCGGAGGAATGACCCCGTCGATCAACCCCAGGTGCGTCACCCGCTCCGGCAGGGAGCCGGCCAGTACCAGCGAGACAATGGCACCCATGGAGTGCCCCAGCAGGGCGAAACGCTTCAAGCCCAGTTGCCCGGCGACTTGCAGCACATCGTGGGCGTAGTCCCAGAGGGCATAACCGGCACCGAGTGGCCGATGCCCGGAGTGACCGTGACCGGCCATATCCAGGGCAATCACCCGCAGACCCTCGAGCCTGGGCGCCAGGCGGGCGAAACTGTTGGCGTTGTCCAGCCAGCCGTGCAGGGCAATTACCGGCAGCCCGTCTTCCGGCCCGAACAGGTGGGCCGCCAATTCGATGTGCGGCAGGCTCAGGCGGACTTCCTCGACCACACTCATGCGCTGCGCCCTTCCCAACGCTGGAACAGGTTCTTGAGCAGGTTGGCCGTGTCCTGCGGACGTTCGAGGGGGAACATATGGCCGCCGGGCATGCTCAAGGATTCGCCATGGAGCATACGTCCCACCGAACGGGTGTGATGACGCATCACCACGCGACTCTGCCGCCCGCGCACCACGGCCAGCGGCACCTTGAGCTTACGGGGCCGCCCGGGGCTGGTGTGCGGCACGCCGCGGTAAATGCTGATTTCGGTGGCCGGGTCGAAGCGCAGCCGCAACCGGTCGCCGACTTGTTGCAGACCGTGTTGCAGGTAGGCGTCGAAGCAATCCGGATCAAAGCTGCGGAACAGGGTCTTGCCGGCAAAATACTGCCGGGCCGACGCCAGGTCGGCGAACTCCTCACGCCGACCCAGGGTCCGGCCCGCTGGCGTCAGGCGGTCAATGAAGCCCAGGCGCTTGGCGGCCAGGATCACCCACTGGTCGGTACGGGTCAGCAGCGGCGAATCGAGCATGACCACGCCACGATACAGCTCGGGGCAGCGCAACGCCGCGTGCAGGTGCAGCACGCCGCCCAGGGAGTGACCGACGCCCCACACCGGCGCCGCTTGCTGCTCCAGGTGATGGATCAGTTCGTCCACCAGGTTGTGCCAATTATCGTCCACCGGAAAACGCGGGTCATGGCCGTGCAACTCCAGATGCGCGACCTGGTACTGCGGCGCCAGCGCGGCGAACAGCTTGCCGTAGGTGGCCGAGGGAAAACCGTTGGCGTGGGCGAAAAAAATCTGTTGCGACATGACAGCCGATCCATTGGGGGAACTGGGGCAGATTGTCCGCAGAACCCGACGGCACGGCAATGACCGTAACTGACAGGAATGATGACAGTCGGGCTTGGGCTATGGGGTTGCATGAGCGATGAAACCCTGTGGCGAGGGAGCTTGCTCCCGCTGGCCTGCGAAGCAGGCCCAAAACCAGGCGACGCGGTGTGCCAGGCTAACCGCGTCGATGGGTTTAGGGGGCCGCCTCGCAGCCCAGCGGGAGCAAGCTCCCTCGCCACAAGAGCGGTCCATCAGTCACAAACCTGTATTCATGTTTCACCGCGCCGGCGGTTGCTCGCCCAGCGGCACCACGGCCATGGTCAGGCGCGACACGCAGTTGACTTTGCCCTCGTCATTGACCAGGCGGATGTCCCAGACCTGGGTAGTGCGGCCCAGGTGGACCATCCGGGCCGTGGCGGTCACCCGTCCGCTGCGCACACCGCGCAGATGGTTGGCGTTGATCTCCAGGCCCACGCAATAGAACTTGCTGGCATCGACACAGAGATAGGCCGCCATGGACCCGACCGTTTCGGCCAACACCACCGAAGCACCGCCATGCAGCAGGCCGAACGGCTGGTGGGTGCGATGATCGACCACCATGCTGGCGGTCAGGGATTCGTCGTCGAAAGACTCGAAACGAATGTCCAGCATTTCGCTGATGGTATTTTTACCGGCGGCGTTCAATTGCTCGATGTTGGGGGTGGTGCGCCACAGACTCATCGTTGTCGTTCCTTTATGGTTTTACTGTGCTCAACCCTTGCTGCCAACCTGCCTATGGGTGCCGGATGCCCTTGAGCGTCATCGCTCCGGCCAGGGGCAGGTCACCTTCCAGTTCAGCCAGGCCAGCCGTTTGCACTTGCTCGGGTTTTTGCAGATGGCCGTGCTGCAACAAGCCCAGCAGGCTGCCCACCAATGGGTTATGACTGACCAGCAGTACATCGTCCTGGTCCTCCAGATGCCTTAGCACCTCCGTCGGCCGGGTCTCCGGCGTGAGCCAATCGACGGTGATCAGTTCAGGTTCGAACCCCAGTGCTTCGCGCACCAGTTGTGCGGTCTGCTGGGCCCGCACATAAGGGCTGGCGTAGATGGCCCGCAACGGCTCGCCCATCAACCGACCGGCGCTGAGCAACACCTCCTCGCGGCCGTGCACCGTCAAGACCCGTTCCGGATCGGGACGGACACCATGGGGCTCAGCCTCACCATGACGCAATACCCACAGTTTCATAGCTTCGGCTCCTCGTCCCGGGCGGGATGCGGCGCCGGCGCCACGGTGTGAGGCGCTTCACCTTCAGGCGTGCGCGGGGTCGGCCAGTCCGCGAACGGCCAGGGTTTCTGATCGCTGTGAAAGGTGCCGAAACGACCTATCTGGGCCAGGAACTGGCTCAGGCTGTCGCCGAAATTCATCAGACTGGCGCTGGGTGCGCCGTAGATCAGCCGATAGATCAATTGCACCAGCACCACGGCGCCGAGGATGAATTGCGCCACCTGCCAGACCAGCAGGTAAATCACCATCCACAGCACTCGCAGCAGGATGGATTCGTATTGGGGTTGCCCTTGCGGATCGTTCATGGCTCGCTCCTGCTTGCGGTCAATAAAGGTTCAGTTGAAACCGCTGGTGGAAATGAAATCGACGTCGGTCTTCGGTTCGCCACGCATCAACAGCTCGATCACCTGCTCAAGCGTGCGCCCCTCGAACAGAATCGCATGCAGCCCGGCGACCAGCGGCATATACACCCCCGCCTCCTGGGACTTGGCCTTGAGCACCTTGAGGGTATTGACCCCTTCGGCCACTTCACCCAGGCGCGACACGGCCTCATCGAGGCTCAAGCCTTGGCCGAGGGCAAAACCGACCTGGTAGTTGCGACTCTTGGGCGATGAACAGGTGACGATCAGGTCGCCCACGCCGGCCAACCCCAGGAAGGTCATAGGATTGGCGCCCTGGCTGACGGCAAAGCGGGTCATTTCCGCCAGCGCACGGGTGATCAGCATGCTCTTGGTGTTCTCGCCCATGCCCAGCGCCACCGCCATGCCGGCGATGATGGCATAGACATTCTTCAACGCCCCGCCCAGCTCCACACCGAAACGGTCGGCACTGGCGTAGACCCGAAAGGTGCGGCCATGCAAGGCCGCCTGGACCCGTTGGCACAGCTCCTCATCCTCACTGGCGACCACCGTGGCAGTCAGCGCATGCTCGGCGATTTCCCGCGCCAGATTCGGCCCGGAGATCACACCGATCCGAGCCTTGGGCGCGATTTCTTCGAGAATCTCGCTCATCAGCTTGAAGGTCTTGGCTTCGATGCCCTTGGTCAGGCTCACCAACAGCTTGCCGCTCAAGCGTTCTGCGTAGGGCGCCAGCACCGAACGCAAGGCGCTGGACGGCAAGGCGACGAAGAACAGGTCGCTGCCCTCCAGGGTTGCCTGCAAGTCAGTCACCGGTTCCACTTCCGGACGGATCTTGATGCCCTTGAGGTAACGCGGGTTCTCACGATTGATCCGGATGGCCTCGGCCTGTTCCGGGTCACGCATCCACTGGCGCACCGGGTGACCATTCTCGGCCAGCAGGTTAGCCACGGCGGTGCCGAAACTCCCGCCTCCCAGGACCGCAATCGGGCGCTGTTCAGTCATATGCAATCCGTTCATCCATACCAAGTGGCAATGCGGGGCATTATACGGAGCGGCCAGAGCGCGACCAGCCCCGGCAACAATTACCATCCGCTGTAGGAAGCTGACCATCAATTCCTAGGAAAATGCTGTCAACGCGAATGGAAAAGTCGTTCAGCTCGGTTAACATGCCCGCCATCCACTCCATCGCAAAGGCTGTGCCGTGTCCGTTGGCCCTTCCCGTCCTGGCTCGTCCCTGCTATTGGCACTGATCATCAGCCCGCCAGTGCTGGGCGACGACCTGTTCGTGGACAGCCAGCCCCTGCCCCAGGTGCTGACGGCCACTCGCCTGAAGCAATCACCAGCGGCTGTGCCAGGCAGCATGACCGTGCTCGACAGCGAGTTGATCAAGACCAGCGGCGCCCGAGACATCAGCGAACTGCTGCGCCTGGTGCCCGGCATGATGGTCGGCAACATCAGCGGCAACCAGGCTGCCGTGAACTACCATGGCACCAACGCCAGCGAAGCCCGCCGCATGCAAGTACTGATCGACGGCCGCTCGGTGTACCGCGCCGGCCTGGCCACGGTGGACTGGAGCGATATTCCGGTGGCCATGGAAGACATCGAGCGGATCGAAGTCTTCCGCGGCCCCAACACCGTCAGCTACGGCGCCAATGCGCTGATGGCGGTGGTCAACATCATCACCCGCGCGCCGGCCGACAGCCACGGCACCCGGCTGAAAATCACCCGTGGCCAGCGCGGCATCAGCGATTGGTACGCCAGCCAGGGCAGCGGTTGGGACGGCGGCGACCTGCGGTTGTCGTTGTCCGGCCAGGAGGACGATGGCTTTGACAGCGACCGCAACGGCGCCGATTACCGCGACAGCCGCCGCCTGAACCGCTTCAACCTGTCCGTCAGCCAGACGTTGAACGAGCAGCAAAGTATCGACTGGCAATTGAACGCCAAGGACGGGACCAATCAGCGGCCCTACACCTACCACCCGGTGTTCGCCGGGATTACCGCCGCTGGGGATAACTCCGACGTGATCGCCAAGGACTACGCCGGCTCACTGCGCTGGAACCTGGACCTGGACGCCGACCACAGTCTTTATGTACAGGGCTCGATCCAGCATTGGGATCGCCAGCAGACCTGGCGCGCCTGCGACGCCGAGGTGTCCTTCAGCCCGCAATTGACCGACCTGTGGCAGCTCAATCCCTACTATGCCGAGAAGCTGGCGCGCAATATCCCCAGCTACATCAGCGGCGGCGCGCCAGCCGGCACACCACAGGAACAGGCGTTGGCCAATCAGGTGCTCGACCAGTGGCGCAACGGCGCCTCGCAAACCCTGTGCGGCGATATCGACCAGAGCACCCGGGAATCGCGCTACGACCTGGAGATCCAGGACACGCTGAGCCTGTCCGACAGCCTGCGGCTGGTCACCGGCGCCAACTATCGCTATGACCGGGCCGATTCGCAGACATACTTCAACGGCACCCTGGACGACACCACTTGGCGCCTGTTCGGCCAGCTCGAATGGCGGGCCACCGAGCATTGGTTGTTGCAAGGCGGCGCGATGTTCGAGGACACCCGCCTGACCGGCAGTTCGCTGACCCCACGGGTCGCGGTCAACTACCTGATCACCCCCCGCCACGGCCTGCGCGCGGTGTACTCCGAAGCGGTACGCTCCCCGGACATGTTCGAGAACAACGTCAACTGGAGCTATCAGGTCACCAACCTGCAACCCGCCGCCTTCGGCCAGAACAGTGCCCGTTATTTCGTCCAGACCCGCGGCCCGGGTAACCTGGAACAAGAGCACATGCGCTCCCGGGAATTGGGCTACAACGGTTATTTCGTGGACCTGGCGCTGGCGGTGGACGTAAAACTGTTCCATGACGAAATCACCGGCATGATCAGCGAACCGTTGCGCAACAATCAGTACATCGCCAGCAACAGCAACGAATCGCAATTCTCCGGGGCCGAAACCCAGGTCGACTGGCGCGTGACCAGCGCCGACCGCCTGCGCCTGACCTATGCCTATGTCGACGCCCAGGCCAGTACCCCCCTCGACGAACAACTGACCGCCCGCAACAGCGGTTCGGCCGGCTGGCTACGGGACTGGGGCCAAGGCTGGAACAGTGCGCTGTTCTATTACGCCGCCGATGCCCTCAATGGCTATCGCTACGAACGGGTAGACACCCGCCTCGCCCGGCGCATTTCCCTAGGCAAGGCCAGCCTGGAACTGGCGGGAGTCCTGCAACAGCGCCTGGACAGCCAGCCCACCACGTTTACCGACAATCGCTACGACTCCCGCCATGTCGTGTACTTCAGCGCGGAGTTGTCTTTCTAGATGTTCCGACGCCCACCCCGCAAGACGCCATTTCATGGCCGCCTGACGCTAGCCCTATGCCTGGTGTTTGCCGGATGGCTGGCGACCATCGAGGCCCGGGGCGCCGAAATCCTGCTGACCGGCACCGAGGACAGCCCCGGCGTGCAATCTTTTACCCAGGCCCTGAAAACCCTGCGCCCTGAAGACAGCGTGCGGTTTACGCCGCTGGCCGACCTGCCAGCGCCAGACAAGCTGCCGGGCAATGTCCGCCTGATCCTGCTTGACCTGCCCAGCCTCGACTGGCGCCTGCAGGACGCCCGGGGCCCGGCCACCCTGGTGCTGCGCATCAGCCGCCAGCAAGCCCGCGATCGCCTGGGCGAAGCAACGCCCGCGCACCTGAGCCTGCTGTGGAGCGATCCACCGATGGCGCGGCAATTGCGGCTGATCCGCGCCATCCTGCCGCAGGTGCGACGGGTCGGCGTGCTCTTCGACACCCACAGCGAATTCCTGCTCAAGGACATTCAACAGGCCGCGGCACCGCTGGGCCTGACCATCGTCAGCGAACGCTGGGACGACACCAACGACAGCCGTCCCCTGCAAAACCTGCTGGGCCAGAGCGACGTGCTGCTGGGTCTCGATGACCCCGACTTGTACAACCCCAAGACAGTGAAGAACCTGTTGCTCAGCAGCTACGCCCGGCAACGCGCCCTGATCGGGCCCAGCGCCGCATTCGTCAAGGCCGGCAGCCTGGCCAGCACCTATAGCGACCAACAAGACTGGCTGGCGATTCTCGACGAGTTGCTCGACCGCCCTGCCACCACTTGGCCGCGCACCCTGTATCCGGACCGTTTCAAGGTCCTGGGCAACCGGCAGGTCTCCCGCTCGCTGGGGATCGAACCGATTGATGCCGAATCCGTCGCGGCAACGTTGGCCGAAGGAGAACACCGCCCATGACCTTGCGTCGCCGTTGGGACATCAACACCCGAACCCAGCTCATCGCCCTCGGCCCGGCGTTGCTGCTGACTGTGCTGCTGATCAGTTTCTTTACCTTCGTGCGGATCCAGGACTTGCGCCAGGAACTCAATCACACCGGGCAACTGATCGCCAACCAACTGGCCCCCGCCACGGAATACGGGGTGATTTCCGGCAACAAGGAAGTGTTGGAAAGCCTGCTCACCGCCACCCTGGCGACCCCACACGTGCGCTTCCTGGAGGTCCAGGACAGCACCGACAAGGTCCTGGTGTACGTCGAACAACCCGAGCAAACCCGCAGCCATGCCCAGCAGGTCGAAGTCTTCCAGGCCCCGGTGCGCTTGCAGCGCATCGCCCTGAACAATGATTTCCTGCAGGGCAACAGCCCATCCGTGGAGGCCTCCGGCGAAGATTACCTGGGCCGCGTGATCGTCGGCATGTCCAGTGACGCCTTCAGTCAGCGGCAACAGGAGATTCTGTTCAAGGCCGCGATCCTTGCGCTGTTCGCCCTGCTGTTCACCTTCCTGGTGGCGCGCCGGCTGGCGACTAACCTGTCCCGGCCGATCCGCGACATCGGCAACGCGGTCAAGGCCATCCAGCAAGGCGACTACAGCACCCCGCTCCCCATCGTCGATGACGCCGAACTGGGGGCCTTGTCACGGCACATCAACAACCTGGCCGAGGGTTTGGGACAAGCCAGCCGCGAACAGCACCAGGCCATGGCGCAGTTGATCAAGACCCGCGAAGAAGCCGAAAAGGCCAACAGCGCCAAGTCCGAATTCCTGGCGATGATGAGCCATGAACTGCGCACGCCCATGAACGGCGTACTGGGCATGCTGCAGTTGTTGGAAACCACCCGCCTGACCGACGAGCAGCACGAGTACACGGCGCTGGCCTCGGAATCCACCGAACACCTGTTGAAGGTGATCAACGACATTCTCGATTTCTCGCGCATCGAACGCTCGGCCCTGGAGCTGGAGCACATCCCGTTCAACCTGGCAGAACTGGTGGGCAGTTGCGCGCAATCGTTCCAGCACAGCGCCGCGCAACGCAAGCTGGGCCTGGACCTGCTGGTCCCGGACGACATGCAGGCCTTGCAGGTCCAGGGCGATCCGACGCGGATACGGCAGATCCTGGTCAACCTGATCGGCAATGCGCTGAAATTCACCGAGCAAGGCCGTGTCACCGTGCAATGCCAGTGGCAGGCCCTGGACCACGAACTGCTGTGGTTCACCTGCGCGGTGCGCGACAGTGGCATCGGAATCCCGGCCGAGAGCCTGGAGCGCATGTTCGATGCCTTCCAGCAGGCCGACAATTCGATCTCCCGGCGCTACGGCGGTACCGGCCTGGGTCTGCCGATCGCCCGTACCCTGGCCGAACGCATGGGCGGGACGCTGCGAGCCCAGAGCGAAGAAGGCCAGGGCTCGGTGTTCACCCTCGAAATCCCGCTGGCCCTGTCGCGCCAGACGCCACCGACCCTGGCGCCGCGCCTGCCCAACGGCAGCGGCGATGGTGAAGGCCGCAACGTATTGCTGGTGGAAGACAATCCGGTCAACCAGACAGTGGTCGAAGCCATGCTGCGCAGCCTGGGCTTCACCGTCAGCATCGCCACCGATGGCGCCCAGGCTGTACGCAGCGCCGAAAGCCTGATTTTCGAAGCGATCCTCATGGATTGCCGATTGCCCATCATCGATGGCTACGAAGCCACGCGGCAGATCCGTCAGTTGCCGGGCTGCGGCGAGGTGCCGATCATCGCCCTGACGGCCAACGCCTTGCAGGGTGACCGCGAAGCCTGCCTCGCGGCGGGCATGAATGATTACCTGGCCAAGCCGTTCAAAAGGAACGACCTGCAACAGATTCTGCAGCGCTGGGTGAATTAGAACAGGTCACCGGACCATCTGTGACTGGCGTGAAAGGCGAAAGTGCGGCAGTCTTAGGCACCCGAACAAGCCTCGATTGGGGCTTGAATAAAAATTTCAGTGCACAGGTGTACATTCATTTCCCGTGTGCTGTGACTTTCACTACAACGCAATAGTCTATGAGTAGGCTGTCGATTCGAGGCATGAACGCTTCGGTCGGCCGGGAAGATTTGCCCCACCCTGCCGCATGGGACTATTGAGGAGCTCGCATGACCAAACAAAACGCCTTTACCCGGGAAGATCTGCTGCGCTGCAGTCGCGGTGAGCTGTTCGGCCCAGGTAACGCGCAACTGCCCGCCCCGAACATGCTGATGGTGGATCGCATCACCCATATCAGCGAAGAGGGTGGCAAGTACGGCAAAGGTGAATTGGTCGCCGAGCTGGATATCACTCCGGACCTGTGGTTCTTCGCCTGCCATTTCGAAGGTGATCCGGTCATGCCGGGCTGCCTGGGCCTGGACGCCATGTGGCAACTGGTCGGTTTCTTCCTCGGCTGGCAAGGCCTGCCGGGTCGCGGTCGCGCCCTGGGTTCGGGCGAAGTGAAGTTCTTTGGTCAGGTCCTGCCGACCGCCAAGAAAATTACCTATAACATTCATATCAAACGCGTCCTCAAGGGCAAGCTGAACATGGCCATTGCCGATGGTTCGGTTGCCGTGGATGGTCGCGAGATCTACACCGCCGAAGGCCTCCGGGTCGGCGTTTTCACCTCCACTGACAACTTCTAAGGGTTATCCGCATGCGCCGCGTCGTTATCACTGGTCTGGGCATCGTTTCGTGCCTGGGCAATGACAAAGAGACCGTCTCCGCTAACCTGCGTGCAAGTCGCCCTGGCATCCGGTTCAACCCGGAATATGCCGAAATGGGTCTGCGTAGCCAGGTTTCCGGCTCCATTGACCTTCCCCTCGAAGAGCTGATCGATCGCAAGATCTACCGTTTCGTCGGCCACGCGGCGGCTTACGCCTACCTGGCCATGAAGGACGCCATCGCTGACTCCGGCCTAACCGAAGAGCAAGTGTCCAACGTACGTACCGGCCTGATCGCCGGTTCCGGCGGCGCCTCGACCTTGAACCAGATGGAAGCGCTGGACATCCTGCGCGAAAAAGGCGTCAAGCGCGTTGGCCCGTACCGCGTCACGCGGACCATGGGCAGCACCGTTTCGGCCTGCCTGGCTACCCCCTTCAAGATCAAGGGCATCAACTACTCGATCTCCTCCGCCTGCGCCACCAGTGCCCACTGCATCGGGAACGCGGTCGAGCAGATCCAGTTGGGCAAGCAGGACATCGTGTTCGCCGGTGGCGGTGAAGAAGAACATTGGAGCCAATCCTTCCTGTTCGACGCCATGGGCGCGTTGTCCAGCAAGCGCAACGACACGCCGGAAAAAGCTTCCCGTGCCTACGACGCCGACCGTGACGGCTTCGTCATCGCCGGCGGTGGCGGCATGGTCGTGGTCGAGGAACTGGAACACGCCCTGGCCCGCGGTGCGAAAATCTACGCCGAAATCGTTGGCTACGGCGCCACATCCGACGGTTACGACATGGTCGCACCAAGCGGTGAAGGCGCCGTGCGCTGCATGCAGATGGCCATGGCCACTGTCGATGCCCCGATCGACTACCTGAACACCCACGGCACCTCGACCCCAGTGGGCGACGTGATGGAAATGAAGGGCGTACGGGAAGTGTTCGGCGACAAGGCGCCAGCCATCAGTTCCACCAAGAGCCTGTCGGGTCACTCCCTGGGCGCCGCCGGTGTTCACGAAGCGATCTATTGCATCCTGATGATGGAAGGCAACTTCATGGCCGGTTCCGCCAACATCGACGAGCTGGACCCAGAAGTGGCCGATCTGCCAATCCTGACCAAGACTCGCGAAAACGCCACCATCAATACCGTGATGAGCAACAGCTTCGGCTTCGGCGGCACCAACGCCACCCTGGTACTGAAGCGCTGGCAGGGCAAGTAAGCCCCGCCGACAGCCGCACACAAAAAGCCCCGACTGGTTCGGGGCTTTTTTTTGCGCCTTGCTCAATTACACCACATGGGGTCTGTGGTGAATGGAATTCAGCGCACCACAAACCGCTGCTGCGTCAGCAGCCGATCGCCCTGGAACACCATGAACCGCCACTCTCCCGGCACCACTTCGTGGCTTTCGGTGAATTCGTAGGCCATGACATCCTGAGGCGCGCCGGGCACCAGTTTCTGGATGACCTCGAACTTGTCGTGGCGCACGCCATCGGGGGTACGGATACCGGGAGTGAAGTACAACAGGGTCAACGGCTGGTCATCCGCGACCTTGCCGGCCAACTGGTAGCGCATGCCGAACTTGGTGCCCAGCTTCGCCGGCACGCTCTCGGTCTGGCGGATCTGCTCATTGCTGCGTCGCAGGACCCGCTCTCCCGATTGCAGCTCGGCTTGCGGCCCTTCGAAAACACCGTACTCCACCGGGCCTTCGACACGGACTTCGGCCTGTGCCAGGCCGCAGGTCAACCACAGCGCGACCAGTGCGCTTGAACGGGTGAGGTGCATAGTGCGCTCCTTGATTGAGATGAGCGCGAGGGTATGACACGGGAGTGACAGGCTGATGACAAACCCTGCCCACCGATAATCCCGTGGCGAGGGAGCTTGCTCCCGCTCGACTGCGCAGCAGTCGCCAGATTTGGGGCTACTGCGTAGCCCAGCGGGAGCAAGCTCCCTCGCCACAAAAGCGGACTTAGCGGGCCACTGAGCGCGGCAATACCGAAAGAAAGTTATCCCGCGCCACCTTCCGCGCCACGTCTTCGGGCAAGGCATCGAGGAACGGATCGAAACCGCGCAACTCCTTGCCAAGCGTGTTGAAACGTCCTACCACGTCCGACCCCACCATGAAGCGCTCCGGAAAGCGCTCTACCAGGCGTACCCACTCCTGCCGAGGCTCACCCGCCTCGTCCAGCAAGTACGGCGTGAGCACGCTCCAGGACAGGTCTATGTACAGATTTGGATAGGCCTCGAGCATGCGGGTCAGGGTCGGCAACAGAAAATCCAAGCGGGTCTGGTGGCGATGGATTTCCATGCTGGTACCGGCGTGGGCCCAGATGAAGCGCGTGTGCGGATGATTGCGCAACGGCTCCTCGATTTCCGCCAGGTACAGCGGATTTTTCTCACGCTTGGAAGTGATGTTGGAATGCAGCATCACCGGCAGGTCGTTCTCGGCCGCCAAGTGATAGATCCGCGTCATGGCTTCGTTGTTGGCCCGCGGGGTGTCGCCCGAGGTCAGCGCAGTCAGGTCGTCATGGCGGGTGAACACCTCACCGATGCCTTGCCACAGCCCCGGGTACAGGTCGAGCATGCGCTGGATATGCGCGGCGGAGTTCTTGTCGTTGGGATTGAAGCCCGACAGGAATGGATGAAAGTGCCGGCGCTGCTCGTCGGTCAGCTTGCTCACCGCCGCGGCGACAATCACGTCGGTGGCGCTGTACCAATAGGCATCCGCATCGTCACCGGCGTAATAACGAGGACGCTTGGGCTCGTCTTCGTGCCATTTCTTGGCCACTGGCACACCGGAAATCATCACATGCTCGATGCGATTGTCCGCCATCGCCTGGAGCAACTTGGGCATGCCGGCGGTTTCCTGGAAAAAATCGACGTAATGCAGGTGCGCATCGCTGTAGGCATATTCGCGAGCCGCGGCACCGCTACTCGAAACAACCAGCAGCCAGGCAAAGATCAAACGGGTCAAAGGCACAGGCAGTCTCCAGAAGCCATGAGCAACATAGACCCCCACCGTCCCGCTGGGGTTCAAGGCGTATCTGCCGCGCCTGCCGACGACGGGTTATGCTTCATGCAACCGTTGTTCAACCTGGAAAACAACATGACCACTCCCCTGACCGTTCGCCCCCGCGCCGAAGATGTCGAAGGCCAGCCGATTCTTCGCCCGCTGCCGTCCGCCAAATGCCGCAGCGTCGGGCCTTTCGTGTTCTTCGATCACATGCTGCAAACCACCTACCCGGCGGGCAAAGGAATGAACATCCGCCAACATCCGCATATCGGCCTGTCCACCCTCACCTACCTGTTCGAAGGAAAACTCCAGCACAAGGACAGCCTGGGTTCCGACCAGGTGGTGGACGCCGGGGATGTCAGTTGGATGACCGCAGGCAGCGCCATCGCCCATGTCGAGCGCACCCCCGAGTCATTGCTGGGCAACGCGTTCGTCATGCACGGCTTGCAAGTCTGGCTGGCCTCGCCCAAGGCCCACGAACAAGGCCCCGGGCACTACAGCCATCACCCGGCACACAGCCTGCCCGTCAGCGAGAACCTGGGGGTCAGCATCCGGATGATCGCCGGGTCGGGCTTTTGCCTGGAATCACCGGTGCCGGTGCTGTCGCCGACGCTTTACGCCGAACTGAACCTGCTGACCGCGACGACCTTGCTGATTCCCACCGAGCATGCAGAGCGGGCGCTGTATGTCTTGAACGGCGAGGCGTCGCTGGGCGGTGAGCCGGTGGAACCCCACTCGTTGGTGATACTGCCAAGCGGGGAAGAAATGACGCTGTTTGCAGAGAGCGACTGCCATGCCGTGCTGTTCGGCGGCGCACCGCTGGACGGACCGCGACGGATCAACTGGAATTTCGTCTCCAGCGACCCGGCACGGATCGACGATGCCCGTCGACGCTGGGCAGCCGGAGACTGGCCGACCGTGCCAGGGGAAAGTGAGCGGATCGAGTTGCCCTAGATTCACAACATCCCGTGGCGAGGGAGCTTGCTCCCGCTCGGTTGCGCAGCAACCGCAGAAAAAACGGGGCCGCTACGCAGCCCAGCGGGAGCAAGCTCCCTCGCCACGGGGTTTGCTTGAAGCACTCAGCCCTTGAACACTTCATCCAACAGGTTATGCATCGACCGGAACGCCCGCCCGGCGACCTTGGCGTTGTACATCATCTTGCCCGGCACATTGGCCTGCGGGTCGGTGAACGAATGCACTGCACCGCCGTAGCTCAGCAATTGCCAATCCACCCCAGCGGCGTTCATTTCATCTTCGAAAGCCGGTAGCTGCTCTTTGGGCACCAGCGGGTCGGAGGCGCCATGCATCACCAACACCGCGCCCTTGATGTTCTGCGCATCGGCCGGGTTCGGTGTATCCAGGGTGCCGTGGAAGGAAATCGCCGCCTTCAGCGGTGCGCCGCTGCGGGCCAGTTCCAGGGCGCAGCAGCCACCGAAGCAAAAGCCGAACGTGGCCAGCCTGGAAGCATCGACCTGCGCTTCGTCCTGGCTCTGCAGTTGCTCGAGCGCCGCCTGCATGCGCTTGCGCAACAACGCCCGGTCGTTCTTGAGGGGCATCATCGCCGCTCCCGCCTCATCGGCATTGCTCGGGCGGACCGTCTGCCCGTACAGGTCGGCGATCAACACCACATAACCGTTGGCCGCCACCGATCTGGCGATGTCCTCGGCCCCCGCCCCTACGCCCATCCAATTCGGCGCCATCAGCAACCCCGGGCGCGAGCCCTGCTGGCTAATGTCGAAGGCCAGGCGGCCTTCATAGGTTTGACCTTCAATCTGATAGACCAGCGAACGAACCGTAACCTGACTCATGACGGACTCCTCTTCAATCGGAACACCAGAAATGAAAAAACCCGCCGAAGCGGGTTTTTCCTGCACGTGATTAAGCTGACAGTTCAACCAACAGCTTGTTCAGGCGGCGTACATACGCCGCCGGGTCCTTCAAGCTGTCGCCAGCCGCCAGGGCCGCTTGGTCGAACAGGATGTGCGACAGATCGCCGAAACGCTCTTCGCTCTGCTCGTTGTCGAGTTTTTCCACCAACGGGTGGGCCGGGTTGAATTCGAAGATCGGCTTGGAGTCCGGGACTTTCTGGCCGCTGGCTTCGAGGATCTGGCGCATTTGCAGGCCCAGGTCCTGCTCACCGATGGCCAGGATCGCCGGGGAATCGGTCAGGCGGTGCGAGACGCGCACTTCACTGACAGCATCGCCCAGGGCGGTCTTGATCCGCTCGACCAGGCCTTCCTTGCTCTTGGCGACTTCTTCGGCGGCTTTCTTGTCTTCTTCCGAATCCAGGTTGCCGAGGTCCAGGTCACCACGGGCCACGTCGACAAAGCTCTTGCCGTCGAACTCGTTGAGGTAGCTCATCAGCCACTCGTCGATGCGGTCGGTCAGCAGCAGCACTTCGATGCCTTTCTTGCGGAAGACTTCCAGGTGCGGGCTGTTCTTGACCTGAGCATACGTTTCACCGGTCAGGTAGTAGATCTTGTCCTGGCCTTCCTTGGCGCGGGCCAGGTAATCGGCCAGGCCTACGACTTGTTCGCCATCGTCACCCTGGGTCGACGCAAAGCGCAGCAGGCCGGCGATCTTCTCTTTGTTGGCGAAGTCTTCGGCCGGGCCCTCTTTCATGACCTGGCCGAAGTTTTTCCAGAAGCTCTTGTACTGCTCGGGCTCGTTCTTCGCCAGTTTTTCCAGCATGTCCAACACACGCTTGGTCAGCGCCGACTTCATGGAGTCGATGATCGGATCTTTCTGCAGGATTTCCCGCGACACGTTCAGCGACAGGTCGTTGGAATCCACCACACCCTTGATGAAACGCAGGTACAGCGGCAGGAACGACTCGGCCTGGTCCATCACGAACACACGCTGGACATACAGCTTCAGACCGCGTGGCGCTTCGCGCTGGTACAGGTCGAACGGCGCACGGGCCGGCACGTACAGCAGCGAGTTGTACTCCAGCTTGCCTTCGACCTTGTTGTGGCTCCAGCTCAGCGGGTTCTCGTAATCGTGGGCGATGTGCTTGTAGAACTCCTGGTATTCCTCGTCTTTCACTTCGGTGCGCGGACGGGTCCACAGGGCACTGGCGCGGTTGACGGTTTCCCATTCCACTTCAGGCTTTTCTTCGCCTTCGGCAGCGGTGACTTCCTTCGGCAGCTCGATTGGCAGCGCGATGTGGTCGGAGTACTTCTTGATGATGTTGCGCAGGCGCCAGCCATCGGCGAACTCGTCTTCGCCGGACTTGAGGTGCAGCACAATGCGGGTGCCGCGATCGGCCTTGTCGACGGTGGCGACTTCAAACTCGCCCTCGCCCTTGGACGACCAGTGCACGCCTTCGCTCGCAGCGAGGCCGGCACGGCGGCTGAACACTTCGACCTGGTCGGCCACGATGAACGCGGAATAGAAACCGACGCCGAACTGGCCGATCAGGTGGGAATCTTTCTTCTGGTCGCCGGACAGGTTCTTCATGAAGTCGGCGGTGCCGGACTTGGCGATGGTGCCCAGGTGCGTGATCACCTCTTCGCGGCTCATGCCGATGCCGTTGTCTTCGAGGGTGACGGTTTTTGCGTCCTTGTCGAAGCTCACACGGATTTTCAGCTCAGCGCCGCCTTCCAGCAATTCAGGCTTGGAAAGGGCTTCGAAACGTAATTTGTCGACAGCGTCAGAGGCGTTCGAAATCAACTCGCGAAGGAAAATTTCCTTATTGGAATACAGCGAGTGAATCATCAGGTGCAGCAGTTGCTTCACCTCGGTCTGGAAGCCCAGGGTTTCCTTTTGAGTTTCCACGCTCATGGTCATCAAACTCCAAGTGGATGGTGGTGTCCGCCTCGCTGAGATTGGCGGCGGGATGTCCTCAAGGTGGGGGCAACGCTGATGATTTCAAGGGCGATCCGGTTTTGACGGTTCCTGGATCTTGAAATGGGCCCGGGCAGTGGCGATGGGTTCGGCCTCGACGTCTTGCCAGGCGGTGATCGCGACGTTGGCGACCCGCCTCTGGCGCCTGGCCGGGTACTGACGAAATGCGTTGCGAAGAAATTGCCTGAGCCACGGATAATCGCTGCTTTAATACCCGGCGGCGGTTCACGAAGAACAATGGCCGAATAAAAAGGAGCGTCAATGCATCAGGTAAAGCTGCCATTAGGTGGAGCATTATGGATGGCAGCAAGCCTGCTTTCATTCATAGGCATGGCTGTCGCGGCGCGAGAGCTTTCCAAGTTCATGTCGATCTTCGAGATCCTGTTTTTCAGGTCCTTGGTTGGACTGATCATTGTTTTTCCGGTTATTTACCAACAGCGCGCCAAGCTCAAACAAGCCCGTGACCTGGGTCTACAGATTGGCAGGAACGCGGTTCACTTCGCCGGACAATATGCCTGGACCATTGGCGTGGCATCACTTCCGTTGGTTAAGGTCTTTGCCCTGGAGTTCACCACCCCGATATGGGTCTCCCTCCTGGCGTTTTTATTCTTGAAGGAAAAACTCTCCACCGCCAGGGTATTCGCCGCCATCGGCGGTTTCCTGGGTGTCCTGGTCGTTCTAAGGCCCGGCCTTGATAGCATTGAACCCGCCGCGTTCATCGTTCTTCTGGCCGCCATGGGCTACGCAACATCCATCATCATGGTGAAAAAACTGACGTTGACCAGCAGTCCCGCCATCATCGTGATCTGGATGGTGCTTCTACAATTGCCCTTGGGCCTTGGTCTGTCCCTGGCACAATGGCGTACCCCTACGCTCGCCTGCATCCCCTGGATCCTGCTGTTGGGTATAACGGGTTTAAGTGCGCACTTCGCCATGGCCAAGGCGCTGAGCGTCATGGAAGCTTCCATTGCCATCCCGATTGATTTTTTCAGGGTGCCACTCATTGCCGTCGTTGGTTTTCTTCTCTACGGTGAGCCTCTTGAAATCTGGGTATTGGTCGGCGCAGTGATTATCTTCGCCTCAAACTATCTGACCTTCCGGATCGAACAAAAGAAAATGCCATCGTCAACTTCACCAAGCTCCGAGTGATCAGCTCAAGGGCGATCCGGTTTCGACGGTTCCTGGATCTTGAAATGGGCCCGGGCAGTGGCGATGGGTTCGGCCTCGACGTCTTGCCAGGCGGTGACCGCGACGTTGGCGACCCGCCGGCCCTGGCGCCAGACCTGGCATTTGGCGTAGGTGTCGCGAAACTGTCCGGTGCGCAGGTAATCCAGGGAGAAATCGATGATTTTCGGTATGCCCGACGTACCCGTGGCGATCAACAAATGCACGGCAGCGGCCAGTTCCATGAAACCGGCGATGACCCCACCGTGGATGGCCGGCAGTAAAGGGTTACCAATGTTGTCTTTGTTGGCTGGCAGGCGAAACAACAAGTCGTCGCCCTGGCGCGTGCATTCGACGCCGATGAGTTGGGCATAGGGAATCGAGGCGAGCAGCAGCGCGTAGTCGCCCTGCTCGCAGGCACGGCGCAGTTGTTCCTGGAGGATATCGGTCATGGCTGGCCCACAGCGGTCATCGGACCGCCCTTCCCCATTCCCCTGGCATGCTGGCCCAGGCGCATGAAGGTGCCCACCACATGGGCGATGGGTTGCTCGGGATCGTCCTGGTAGGCGAAACCCCGGGTGAAGATCACGTCCGGGGTCACCCGATAGCATTGGGCGAAGCCGTAGACATCCTTGTGGGGCTCGGCAGCGTGCATGTAGTCGATCCGCAGGTCGAGGGTGGGACAGACTTCGAATTGCGGCAGCACACACAGGGTCGACATACCACAGGCGGTGTCCATCAATGAGGTCAACGCCCCGCCATGGATGATGCCCGTCAGGGGATTGCCGACGATTTGCGGGCTGAACGGCAGGATGACCGTCAGCCCGTCACGACTGGCACTGTGCAACTTCAAGCCCAGCACCTGGCAATGCCTGAGTGCGGATAAAAAACGTGTGGCACGCTCAAAAACGGGGTCTTCGGCCATTCGATCAACGCTCCAATGAGTGACGAGACCTGGCAACAGGCGCGATGCACAAAGTTCCATTGCAGGGCAAAGTTATATATCTGTTACACAACAGGAACTTAATCCGAGGGGTGGCGTTCAAAAGGCCAGTAGTTATTTCCATAAGGAGAAACACCCCATGCGTAAGACTTTTGCTATTGCCTTGATGTTGGCCGCTTCCCTCGGCCTCGCTGCCTGCGATAAAAAATCCGAGGACAAAGCTCAAGATGCCAACCAACACTCCCAAGAAGCCCAGCAGAAAATGGGCGAAGCACAGGATAAAGTGAACGAAGCGGCGAAAGAAAACGCCGAAGCCGCCAAAGCTCAGTCTGAATCGAACAGTGCCGCCCAGCAGGAAGCACCTGCTACCGCGCCTAAAACCAACTGATACGGTTTTAGCAGTGAAGGAAAACCCGCCTGATGCGGGTTTTCTTTTGCCTGCGATTTGGCGGCACCGCCTGTCAGGCCGCTTCCTTGCCCACCTCGGACACTGGCGCTTCGGTGGGGGTATAGACCATCACGTCCAGCACATCGGAGTGAAACTCGCGCTGATACAGCACGAACACCACGCCGGCACTCATCAACATGAATAACCAGGGGCTGACGAACCACGCCAACATGGTCATGCCGAAATAATAGGAACGCAGGCCAAAGTTGAACTGGTTGGCGGCCATGGAAATGACCCGCGCAGCCCTTAGTGCAAAGGCCTTGCGCTCCTGCTCCGACACATGCCGCTCACCAATCATCGGCGCTGAGCCAATCAGGACTGCCGCGAAGTTGTACTGGCGCATGCACCAACTGAACGTGAAGAACGCATACACGAACACCAGTGCCAGGCACAGCAACTTGACCTCCGCCATGCCCTGGGACGCCTGCTGCACCAAGGGTATGTCCGCCAGCAACGACACCGCCCGATCGGACGCCCCGAGTACCGTCAGGATACCGGCCAGGATGATCAATGTGCTGGAGGCGAAGAAGGATGCGTTGCGCTCCAGGTTGCCGATCACGCTGGCATCGGCGATACGGTTCTCACGCAGCAGCATGCGGCGCATCCAGTCTTCGCGGTACAGGTGCATCACGCTGGCCAGGCACGCCGTGTCGCGCGCCTTCCAGGTGGCATAACGGGTGTAGCCCGCCCAGCAGATAATGAACCAGGCGGCGGCAAGCAGGTGGATCAGGTTGGCTTGGATGAATGACATTCGATTTCCTGTATGTCTAAAAACATGACGTCTAAAGCCAGACTTGCCTTGAAATGCCGACCTGTGGGAGCAAGCTCCCACAAGGTTTTGTGCAAGCCTTTCAAGACACTGCTTCGACGTTAGCCCACGGAAAAAGACACTGCACTCAAAAAAAATGCCCCGTATCGATTGATACGGGGCATTTCGGTTCTTGCCGATGAATCTGCCTGTAGCCGCTTAAGCCAACGCTTCGCTGCGCTTGCCCAGCAGGCGATCGCACACCACCGCGACCGCCAGGGTCATCACCGAAGGCACCAGCCAGGCCAGGCCCTGCTCGCTGAGCGGCAGGTGGGCCAGTTGCGTCGGCATCCAGTCTGCCAGGCCGGCGCCCTTGAGCGCGTCGATCAGGCCAAACAGGAACGACACCAGCATCACCGGGCCAACGATGCGCCCCTGCTCGTGCCAGAAGTCCTTGCAGAAGCTCAGGGCCACTAGGGCGATGCACGGTGGATAGATCGCGGTGAGAACCGGAATCGAGAACGCGATCAGCTTGGTCAGGCCCAGGTTGGACACCAGCAGCGAAAACGCCGCCAGGATCACCACCAGGGTCTTGTAGGACAGCGGCAGGACACGGCTGAAGTATTCGGCGCAGGCGCAGGTCAGGCCGACTGCGGTCACCAGGCACGCCAGGGAGATCAACACGGCAAGGAAACCGCTGCCCAGGCTGCCGAAGGTGTGTTGCACGTAGGCATGCAGCACAGCGGCGCCGTTGGTCGCCCCTGCGGCCACCTCATGGCTGCCGGAACCGAGGCGGAACAGGCTGACGTAGACCAGCGCCAGGCCCACCCCGGCGATCAGCCCGGCGATGATCGCGTAGCGGGTGATCAAGGCCGGCGACTCGACGCCCCGGGAACGGATCGCGTTGACGATGACAATGCCGAACACCAAGGCGCCCAGGGTATCCATGGTCAGGTAGCCGTTGATGAATCCTTGGGAGAACGGCGCCGCGATGTACTCGGGGGTCGCCACGCCGATATCACCCGCGGGCAAGGCAAACGCCGCGATGCCGAGCACGGCCAGGGCGATGATCTTCAGTGGCGCGAGAAAGCGCCCGACGGTGTCCAGCAGGCGGCCCGGGTAGAGCGAGATGAAAAACACCAGCAGGAAATACGCTGCGCTGTAGAGGAACAGGGCCAGCGGGCTTTCACCGGTCAACGGCGCCAAGCCGACTTCGAACGAAACGGTGGCGGTACGCGGCGTGGCGAACAACGGGCCGACGGCCAGGTAGCACACCGCCGCCAGCAACCCACCGGCGACTTTGCCGATGGGGCTGCTCAAGGCATCCATTGCCCCGCCCACCTTGGCCAGTGCAACGACCGTGATGACCGGCAGCCCGACCGCCGTGATCAAAAAGCCCAGCGCCGCCATCCAGACATGAGGCCCGGACTGCAAACCGACGATAGGCGGGAAGATGATGTTGCCGGCCCCGACGAACAGGGCAAATGTCATGAAACCAAGCGCCAGGATGTCCTGGCCTTTCAACACTTTCATTAAGGAAACCACACTACTGAATCGGAATTTAGAGAGGGATTTCCCTTATGGGTGAGGGAAATGCTGCCGATCCGTATGGGACCGACCCGTTTAGCGCGGCGCTTCCTTGTGGGCAGCGGTCGCAAAAATGGCTGCTAGCCTAACGAATTTAGCGAAAAAACGCACTGTTAAGGGGCGAACTATCCGATACGCGACATTCCAGTGTCGCGTTTACGTATCTATTTTTCGGCTCGCGGCGGAATTTTCAGGAGCCAGCCCCCCGTGGCGAGGGAGCTTGCTCCCGCTGGGCTGCGATGAAGCAGCCCCCATACAGGCGACCGTATTCATTCAGACAAAATGCGTTGCCTGGTTTACGACTGCTTCGCAGCCGAGCGGGAGCAAGCTCCCTCGCCACAAGAGCCGCCGCCACAACACATGAATTCTCAAGGGCCAGAAACGACAAAGGCCACCCGAAGGTGGCCTTTGTTGCTGGAACAAAAAGTCAGCCGAAGCTTACTTCTTCATTTCCCAGCCAGTCAGCTCGGCCAGGGCCTTGCCGATGTCTGCCAGCGAACGCACGGTTTTCACGCCTGCGTCTTGCAGTGCAGCGAATTTCTCGTCTGCAGTGCCTTTGCCGCCAGAGATGATTGCGCCAGCATGGCCCATGCGCTTGCCCGGAGGAGCAGTCACACCAGCGATGTAGGAAACAACCGGCTTGGTCACGTTGGCCTTGATGTAGGCTGCCGCTTCTTCTTCAGCCGAACCGCCGATCTCACCGATCATGACGATCGCTTCGGTCTTCGGGTCTTCCTGGAACAGCTTCAGGATGTCGATGAAGTTCGAACCCGGGATCGGGTCACCGCCGATGCCGACGCAAGTCGACTGACCGAAACCGGCGTCAGTGGTCTGCTTCACAGCTTCGTAGGTCAGGGTGCCGGAACGGGAAACGATACCGACCTTGCCTGGCAAGTGAATGTGACCTGGCATGATGCCGATCTTGCATTCGCCTGGAGTGATCACGCCTGGGCAGTTAGGGCCGATCAGGGTGATACCCAGCTCGTCGCACTTGACCTTGGCTTCCAGCATGTCGATGGTCGGGATGCCTTCGGTGATGCAGACGATCAGCTTGATGCCGCCGAACGCTGCTTCAAGGATGGAGTCCTTGCAGAAAGGAGCTGGAACGTAGATCACGCTGGCGGTGGCGCCAGTTGCGGCTACAGCGTCTTTCACGGTGTTGAACACTGGCAGGCCCAGGTGCTCGGTGCCGCCCTTGCCTGGTGTTACGCCGCCAACCATCTTGGTGCCGTATTCGATGGCTTGCTGGGTGTGGAAACTACCTTGCGAACCGGTAATGCCCTGGCAGATAACCTTGGTGTCTTTATTGATCAGGACGCTCATTATTTGCCCTCCGCAGCTTTAACGACTTGTTGAGCAGCGTCGGTCAGGCTGGTAGCAGCGATGATGTTCAAACCGCTTTCTGCCAGTACTTTAGCGCCCAGCTCAGCGTTGTTGCCTTCGAGGCGAACAACAACCGGGATTTTCACGCCGACTTCTTTCACGGCGCCGATGATGCCTTCGGCAATCATGTCGCAGCGAACGATGCCGCCGAAGATGTTGACCAGTACTGCAGCGACGTTAGTGTCGGACAGGATGATCTTGAACGCTTCGGTTACGCGTTCCTTGGTAGCACCACCGCCCACGTCGAGGAAGTTGGCTGGCTTGCCGCCATGCAGGTTGACGATGTCCATGGTACCCATGGCCAGGCCGGCACCGTTGACCATGCAGCCGATGTTGCCTTCCAGGGCTACGTAGTTCAGTTCGAACTTGGCAGCGTGCGCTTCGCGCGGATCGTCTTGCGACGGATCGTGGAAAGTCTTCAGCTTAGGCTGACGGTACATGGCGTTGGCGTCGATGTTGATCTTGGCATCGAGGCAGTGCAGGTCGCCGTCGGCCTTGATCACCAGCGGGTTCACTTCCAGCAGTGCCAGGTCGTGGTCCTGGAACAGCTTGGCCAGACCTACGAAGATCTTGGCGAATTGAGTGACCTGCTTGCCTTCCAGGCCCAGCTGGAATGCCAGCTCGCGACCCTGGAATGGCTGTGCGCCAACCAGTGGATCGATGGTGGCCTTGAGGATTTTCTCAGGGGTATCGTGAGCGATTTTCTCGATGTCCACGCCACCTTCGGTGGAAGCCATGAACACGATGCGGCGGCTCGAACGGTCAACGACAGCGCCCAGGTACAGCTCTTTAGCGATATCAGTGCACGATTCAACCAGGATCTTGGTGACTGGCTGACCGTTGGCGTCAGTCTGGTAAGTCACCAGACGCTTGCCCAGCCACTGCTGTGCGAAGGCTTTGGCGTCTTCTTTGCTGCGAACCAGCTTGACGCCGCCCGCTTTACCGCGACCACCGGCGTGAACCTGGGCTTTGACAACCCATTCGCTGCCGCCGATTTTGTCGCAAGCTTCTGCTGCCGCTTCCGGGGTGTCTACCGCGTAACCGGTGGATACTGGCAGGCCGTACTCAGCGAACAGCTGCTTACCCTGATACTCGTGAAGATTCATGCTTATTACCGTCTTCGTTAGGTACTGCGCATTCGGTGCTGCACCGTTCTGGTGCCGCACCACCTGTGACTGCTGCTTGCGTAGCTTTCCAGTTAACCGGTGCAGCTACGCAAGGCTGCGTCCAGCGGATATTCCGCGGTGAGTCTTGCTCGCAAGGCTCACGACGGGCCATACCGCCGTGGTTTCTTATTGTCTATTAACGCTTCTTGCGGTTGGCCACGTGGATGGCGCCGCCATTTACGGCCAGGGCCGCTTCGTGCAAGGCTTCGGACAGGGTCGGATGGGAGAAGACCATCATGCCCAGATCTTCAGCGCTGGTGCCGAATTCCATGCCGATCGCGCCTTGCTGTACCAGCTCGGCAGCGCTCGGGCCAATGACGTGAACGCCCAATACGCGATCCGTCTTGGCATCGGCGATGACTTTCACGAAACCACCGGTATCGTTGGCTGCCATGGCACGGCCACTGGCTGCAAACGGGAAGGTGCCGACGTTAACTTCAACGCCTTCGGCTTTCAAGGCCTGCTCGGTCTTGCCGACCCATGCGATTTCCGGGTGGGTGTAGATAACCGAAGGGATCAGGTCGTAGTTCATCTGGGCTTTGTGGCCCTTGATGCGCTCGACGACCATGATGCCTTCCTCGGACGCCTTGTGCGCCAGCATCATGCCGCGAACCACGTCACCGATGGCGAAGACGCCCGGTACGGTGGTGGCGCAGAAATCATCAACCTTGATGAAACCGCGTTCGTCGAGGTCCACGCCGCTATCGGCAGCCAGCAGATCGGTGGTCACCGGACGACGGCCGACCGCAACGATCAGCTTGTCGAAAGTGATGGTCTGTTCGCCATTGGCGTCGGTGTAGTTGACCACGACTTCTTCGCCGTTGACCTTCGAACCGGTCACGCGAGCGCCCAGCTTGATGTCCAGGCCCTGTTTGGTCAGGGTTTTCAGCGCTTCCTTGGAGACCGCGGCATCGGCGGCCATCAGGAAGGTGTCGAGGGCTTCCAGGACGGTCACTTGCGCGCCCAGGCGCGACCATACCGAACCCAGCTCGAGGCCGATCACGCCGGCGCCGATCACGCCCAGGCGTTTTGGCACGCTCTGGAATTCCAGGGCACCGGTGGAATCGACGATCACGTTCTGGTCGACCGGAGCCGGCGGAATGTCGATCGGACGCGAGCCTGGCGCCAGGATGACGTTCTCGGCTTCGATCACTTCAACCGAGCCGTCTGGCTTGGTCACTTCGACTTTCTTGCCCATCAGCAGCTTGCCGTGGCCCTGGATCGAAGTCACGCCGTTGGCCTTGAACAGGGTGGCAACACCCGAGGTCAGGCCTTTGACGATGTTGGCTTTGCGGCCAACCATGGCAGGCACGTCAATGGTGACATTTTCGCGGTTGACACCGCCAATACCGTGAATGGCCAAGCCGTCTTGCGCTTCGTGGAACTTCCAGGAGCTGTCCAGCAGCGCCTTGGAGGGAATGCAACCGACGTTCAGGCAAGTACCGCCAAGGGCCAGCTTGCCCTCTTTGTCGGTGTATTTCTCGATGCAGGCAGTGGTGAGGCCCAGTTGCGCAGCCTTGATGGCCGCTACGTAGCCGCCAGGGCCCGCACCAATCACTACCACGTCGAATTTCTGAGTCATGAGTCATTCCTTTTCGAATCAAACCGAACGGTCACTTGTGGTGACCGTCGTGGGACGAAACCGGTTGTTTCAGCAAGAGGCCGGTCACAACAGACCGGCCCTCGCGGCGAAAATCAGATATCCAGCAGCAAACGAGCCGGATCTTCAAGCAGGTTCTTGATGGTTACCAGGAACGTCACGGCTTCTTTACCGTCGATCAGGCGGTGATCGTAGGACAGTGCCAGGTACATCATCGGACGAATCACGACCTGACCATTGATCGCCATAGGACGCTGCAGAATGTTGTGCATGCCCAGGATAGCCGCTTGCGGCGGGTTGACGATCGGGGTCGACATCATCGAACCGAATGTACCACCGTTGGTGATGGTGAACGTACCGCCGGTCATCTCTTCGATGGACAGCTTGCCGTCACGGGCCTTCTTGCCGAAGGTGGCGATGCCGCCTTCGATTTCGGCCAGGCTCATCAGTTCGGCGTTACGCAGTACTGGAACCACCAGGCCACGGTCGCTGGAAACAGCAACACCGATATCGGCGTAGCCGTGGTAGACGATGTCCGAACCGTCGATCGACGCGTTGACGGCCGGGAAGCGTTTCAGCGCTTCGGTGGCAGCCTTGACGAAGAACGACATGAAGCCCAGGCGTACGCCGTTGTGGGACTTCTCGAACAGATCCTTGTACTTCGAACGCAGGGCCATGACTTCGGTCATGTCGACTTCGTTGAAGGTGGTCAGCATCGCCATGTTCGACTGGGCTTCGACCAGACGCTTGGCCACGGTAGCGCGAACGCGGGTCATCGGAACGCGTTTTTCAACACGGTCACCGGCAGCGAACACTGGCGCGGCAGCGGCAGGCGCAGCAGCCTTGGCCGGAGCAGCGGCTGGCGCGGCTTTCTTGGCGGCAACGGCGGCAACCACGTCTTCCTTGGTCACGCGACCACCCTTGCCGGTGCCGGCAACGGAGGCGATGTTGATGCCGTTCTCTTCGGCGATCTTGCGCGCGGCCGGGGCAGCGACTGGATCGTCTTCGCCATCGGCAGCTGGAGCAGCGGCCTGGGCAGCGGCAGGCGCAGCGGCGGCGGCCGGAGCAGCGGCAGCAGCGCCGCCCTCTTCGATCGAGCCCAGTACCTGGTTGGACAGGACGGTAGCGCCCTCTTCGGCAACGATTGCGCCAAGCACGCCGTCAGCTTCGGCCAACACTTCCAGAACGACTTTGTCGGTCTCGATGTCGACGATCAGGTCATCACGCTTTACAGCTTCGCCTGGTTTCTTATGCCAAGTGGCAACGGTGCCATCGGCAACCGATTCCGGGAATGACGGGGCTTTGATTTCGATAGCCATTATCTGTGGGTCCTTAAAATTCGGTTTCAGTCAGCACGAAGGCTTAAACAGTGAAAGCATCTTGCAGCAGTTTTTCCTGCTGCTCGGCGTGCATCGACGCATAACCACACGCAGGTGCAGCGGACGCATCACGACCGGCATATTCAAGACCCAGGGCCTTGTTATGGTTGCCGATGCTGCGACGCAGGTGATGCTGGCTGCTGTACCACGCGCCTTGGTTCATCGGTTCTTCCTGACACCACACCACATGGGTGAGGTTGGTGTAAGGCGCGATGGCCTCCATCAGGTCTTCTTCCGGGAACGGGTAAAGCTGCTCGATACGCACGATGGCGATGTCTTCGCGGCCTTCGGCACGACGTTTTTCCAGCAGGTCGTAGTAGACCTTGCCGCTGCACAGGACCAGGCGAGTCACCTTCGCCGCGTCCAGCGTGTCGATTTCCGAAATAACGGTCTGGAACGAGCCTTCGGCCAGATCCTCGAGCGTGGAGATCGCCAGCTTGTGACGCAGCAGCGACTTCGGTGTCAGCACGATCAGCGGCTTGCGCAGCGGACGGATGACCTGACGACGCAGCAGGTGGTAGATCTGTGCCGGCGTGGTCGGTACGCAGACCTGGACGTTGTGCTCGGCACACAGTTGCAGGTAACGCTCCAGACGTGCCGAAGAGTGCTCCGGCCCCTGCCCTTCATAACCGTGTGGCAACAGCATGGTCAGACCGCAGAGACGGCCCCACTTGTGCTCGCCGCTGGTGATGAACTGGTCGACCACCACCTGGGCACCGTTGGCGAAGTCGCCGAACTGGGCTTCCCAGATCACCAGCGCATTCGGCTCGGTGGTGGAGTAGCCATATTCGAACGCCAGGACGGCTTCCTCGGACAGCAACGAATCGTACAGGTCGAAACGTGGCTGGCCCTTGTACAGGTGTTGCAGCGGGATGTAGGTGCTGGCGTCTTTCTGGTTGTGCAGCGCCGCGTGGCGGTGCGAGAAAGTGCCGCGGCCTACGTCCTGGCCGGTGATGCGAACCGGGTGGCCTTCGAACGCCAGGGTCGCGTACGCCATGGTTTCAGCGTAACCCCAGTTGATCGGCAGGCCGCCGGCTTGCATCTTCTGCCGGTCTTCGTAGATTTTCGCGACCTGGCGCTGAACCACGAAGCCGTCCGGGATTTCCAGCAGCTTGGCGGACAGTTCCTGCAGGGTCTTGAGGTCGAAACGGGTGTCGTGACGCGCGGTCCAGGCGTGGCCCAGGTATGGACGCCAGTCCACGAACAGCTCTTTGTTCGGCTCTTTGACCAGGCTTTTTACAACGTGCAGGCCATTGTCCAGGGCGTTGCGGTATTCATCGACTTTTTCCTGGACGCGCTCGGCATCCAGAACACCGCCCTGGGTCAGGCGCTCGGCATACAGCTCACGGGTGGTGCGCTGCTTGGCGATCTGCTGGTACATCAACGGCTGGGTGCCGCTTGGCTCGTCGGCCTCGTTGTGGCCGCGACGACGGTAGCAGACCAGGTCGATGACCACGTCGCGCTTGTACTGCATGCGGTAGTCGATGGCCAACTGGGTCACGAACAGTACGGCTTCCGGGTCATCGCCATTCACATGGAGAATCGGCGCCTGGATCATTTTCGCAACGTCGGTCGCGTACTCGGTGGAACGCGAGTCTTCCGGGTTGCTGATGGTGAAACCGACCTGGTTGTTGATCACGATGTGCACGGTGCCGCCGGTCTTGAAACCGCGGGTCTGCGACATCTGGAAGGTTTCCATGACCACGCCCTGACCGGCGAATGCCGCGTCACCGTGGATGGAAATCGGCAGCACCTTCTCGCCGGTCGGATCGTTGCGACGATCCTGGCGAGCGCGGACCGAACCCTCGACCACCGGGGAAACGATTTCCAGGTGAGACGGGTTGAACGCCATGGCCAGGTGGACTTCGCCACCTGTGGTCATCACGTTGGACGAGAAGCCCTGGTGGTATTTCACGTCACCGGAACCCAACTCGACCTTCTTCTTGCCTTCAAACTCGTCGAACAGCTCGCGCGGGTTCTTGCCGAAGGTGTTGACCAGTACGTTCAGGCGGCCACGGTGGGCCATGCCGATGACGACTTCCTTGGTGCCGTAGGAACCGGAACGCTGGATCAGCTCGTCGAGCATCGGAATCAGACTTTCGCCGCCTTCCAGGCCGAAACGCTTGGTACCCGGGTACTTGGTGCCCAGGTATTTCTCCAGGCCTTCACCGGCGGTGACGCGCTCGAGCAAGTGGCTCTTGATGTCGGCGGAGTACGTCGGACGGCCACGAACGCTTTCCAGACGCTGCTGGAACCACTGGCGCTGCTCGGAATCGGTGATGTGCGTAAATTCAGCGCCGATGGTGCGGCAATATGTCTGCTGCAACGCTTCGTGAATTTCGCGTAGGCTCGCTTCCTCTTTGCCGATGAACAGGTCGCCGGCACGGAAGGTCGTATCAAGGTCGGCATTGGTCAAGCCGTAATGAGTGATCGACAGGTCTGCAGGTGCAGGACGCTGCCACAGCCCCAGCGGGTCAAGCTGGGCTGCCTGGTGGCCACGCATCCGGTAGGCCTGGATCAGTCGCAATACTTCAACTTGCTTCTTCTCGTGTTCGGAGCTCACGCTGCCGGCAGATACCGGTTGAGCGCGGCGCTGGTTCTTTGCCAGCAACACGAAATGATCGCGAATCGTCGAGTGCGAAACATCAGTGGCAGAATTACCGTCGGCCGGTAGCTTCTGAAAGTAGGTGCGCCATTCTTCTGGCACAGCGTTAGGGTCGTGCAGGTAGAGCTCGTAAAGCTCTTCCACATAGGCAGCGTTACCACCGGAAAGGTGGGCACTGTTCCACATGCGCTGCATCACGCTTTCTTGCATGCTTGGTCACCCTCGATTAGGGGAACACCACCGGCGAAAACACCGAGCAAACTTGCAGAAGTCCGAGTGCAGCGACTAAAACAAGCCACTTAGGATCACGCTGATAGTCCGGGTACCAGCCCGGATGCCCCTGCTTGTCTCATTTCTTCAAAATAAGAACCGCCGCTTTGTGAGCGGCTGTTCTGGTTATAGCCAAGACGCGGGTTGAAGCCCGCGCCCTGGCCTTTACGGGTACAACGGTCCTACGGGTACAGCAGCTGAATCAAACGCCGCTTTGCAGCAGCATGTTACGAATGTGACCGATGGCCTTAGTCGGGTTCAGGCCTTTCGGGCAGACGTTGACGCAGTTCATGATCCCGCGGCAGCGGAATACGCTGAACGGGTCATCCAGCGAAGCCAGGCGCTCGGACGTCTTGGTGTCACGGCTGTCTGCCAGGAAGCGGTACGCTTGCAGCAGGGCGGCCGGGCCCAGGAACTTGTCCGGGTTCCACCAGAAGGATGGGCACGAGGTCGAGCAGCAAGCGCACAGGATGCACTCGTACAGACCGTCGAGCTTCTCACGCTCTTCAGGAGTCTGCAGACGCTCGATGGCCGGAGCCGGCGTGTCGTTCTGCAGGAATGGCTTCACCTTCTCGTATTGCTTGTAGAAGATGCTCATATCGACGACCAGGTCACGGATAACCGGCAAACCTGGCAGCGGACGAACGATCAGCTTGTTGCCCTTGACCACGGCCGACAGCGGCGTGATGCAGGCCAGGCCGTTCTTGCCGTTGATGTTCATGCCGTCGGAGCCGCAAACGCCCTCACGGCAGGAACGACGGTAGGAGAAACCTTCGTCCTGTTCCTTGATCAGGGCCAGCACGTCCAGCACCATCAGGTCTTTACCACCGGTATCGACCTGGAAGTCCTGCATGAACGGCGCAGCGTCCTGATCAGGGTTGTAGCGATAAACACTGACTTGCAACATAGCGGTCACCCTTAATAAGTCCGGACTTTTGGTTCGAAAGTCGGAACAGTCTTCGGCGAGAAGTTCACGGCACGCTTGGCGACGCGTTTTTCACCCGGGAAGTACAAGGTGTGGCACAGCCAGTTTTCGTCGTCACGGTCTTCGAAGTCTTCGCGGGCGTGGGCGCCACGGGACTCTTTACGCACTTCTGCGGCGATGGCGGTGGCTTCGGCCACTTCCAGCAGGTTCTGCAACTCCAGCGCTTCGATACGGGCAGTGTTGAACGCCTGCGACTTATCGTTGATCTTCACGTTGGCGATTCGTTCACGCAATTGCGCCAGCTGGGCAATACCCTTCTGCATGTATTCGCCGGTACGGAATACACCGAAGTAGTTCTGCATGCAGTTTTGCAACTCGCGACGCAGGGTCGCCACGTCTTCGCCTTCGGTACGCTCGTTCAGGGCGGACAGACGCGCCAAGGCGGCTTCGATGTTGGCGTCGGTGGCATCGTCATATTCGATACCGTCGGAGAGGGCTTTTTCCAGGTGCAGGCCGGCAGCGCGACCGAAGACCACCAGGTCGAGCAACGAGTTGCCGCCCAGGCGGTTGGCACCGTGGACCGATACGCAAGCCACTTCACCCACTGCGAACAGGCCAGGGATGATTTCGTCCACGCCTTCGGCGTTCTGGGTGATTGCCTGGCCATGAATGTTGGTGGCAACGCCGCCCATCATATAGTGGCAGGTTGGAACCACTGGAACCGGCGCAACGACTGGATCGACGTGAGCGAAGGTCTTGGACAGTTCGCAGATGCCTGGCAGACGGCTGTGCAGCACTTCCTCGCCCAGGTGGTCGAGCTTGAGCATCACGTGGTCGCCATTCGGACCGCAACCGTTGCCAGCGATGATTTCTTTAACCATCGAACGGGCAACCACGTCACGACCGGCAAGGTCCTTGGCGTTCGGAGCATAGCGCTCCATGAAACGCTCGCCGTGCTTGTTGATCAGGTAACCACCTTCGCCACGGCAACCTTCGGTCACCAGTACACCGGCGCCGGCGATGCCGGTCGGGTGGAACTGCCACATTTCGATGTCTTGCACCGGCACGCCAGCGCGCAGGGCCATGCCGACGCCGTCACCGGTGTTGATCAGGGCATTGGTGGTGGATGCGTAGATACGGCCTGCACCGCCGGTCGCCAGTACGGTGGCCTTGGCGCGGATGTAGGTGGTTTCGCCGGTTTCGATGCAGATCGCGATCACACCGACGAAGGCGCCGTCCTGGTTCTTCACCAGGTCAACGGCGTAGTACTCGTTCAGGAACGTGGTACCGGCTTTCAGGTTGCCCTGGTACAGGGTGTGCAGCAGCGCGTGACCGGTACGGTCGGACGCCGCGCAAGTACGCGCAGCCTGGCCGCCCTTGCCGTAGTCCTTGGACTGGCCACCGAATGGACGCTGATAGATACGACCTTGCTCGGTACGCGAGAATGGCATACCCATGTGGTCCAGTTCGAACACCGCGGCCGGGCCTTCCTGACACATGTATTCGATAGCGTCCTGGTCACCGATGTAGTCGGAACCCTTGACGGTATCGTACATGTGCCAGCGCCAGTCATCGTTCGGGTCGGCCGAAGCGATGGCGCAGGTGATGCCGCCCTGGGCGGAAACAGTGTGCGAACGGGTCGGGAAAACCTTGGTGATCACGGCAGTCTTGTGACCGCCCTGTGCCAGCTGCAGCGCTGCGCGCATGCCGGCACCGCCGCCACCAATGATGATAGCGTCGAAAGAAATCGTTGGAATGTTAGCCATGGATCAGATACCCCAGAGAATCTGCACACCCCAGACGAAGTAAGCGAACATCGCAACGCCGCATACTGCCTGGAAGAGGAAACGTACGGCAGTCGCCGACTTGCCGAACGCCATTGGCGTCAGGTAGTCGGTCGCGATGGTCCACATGCCGACCCAGGCGTGAGCGCCTAGTGCGACAAGTGCCAGCAGACTGAAGATACGCATCCAGTTGTTTGCGAACAGTTCATGCCATTGGGCGTAGCCCAGGCCTGGGTTTGCTACGACATATCCGATCAGGAAGATGAAGTAAGCCGCGAGAACGACCGCAGACACACGCTGGGCCATCCAGTCATAGAGGCCCGAACGCGAAAGGTTCGTGACGTTGGTTACCATATCCAAACTCCTGCCAGAACGATTACCACCACGGAAACGGCGATAACGATTTTCGAGCCCAGCTTGCCGCCTTCCAGCGTCTCACCGATGCCCATGTCCATGATCAAGTGGCGCACACCGGCAACCAAGTGATACAGCAAGGCGGACAGGATGCCCCAAATCACTAGCTTGGCTAGCGGACTGGTCAGACACGCTTTCACCTGACCGAAGCCTTCTTCCGAATCGAGCGACTTGTCCAATGCATAAAGCATGATGGCCAGGCTGACGAAGAGGATGACACCGGAAATACGGTGAAGAATGGACGTGTAAGCAGTGACTGGGAGTTTGATGGTCCTTAGGTCTAGGTTTACAGGTCGTTGGCTTTTCACGGCTTTTTTTTCACACTGAAGAGCCCCTAACAATCAGGGCAAAGTTGTTGGGGCGCGCACTGGTCAGGTACTCACCACCCAGGGAGTGACGACCCCCAAGAAAGCAGGCCCAAAAGCCCCTGGCGGTCGGTGGCCGAGTATAGACAGTTAGGCTACTAATGACAACGCGTTCACCTTCCCCTAATAGCGCATTGCACATACGGCGCAAAAGGCGTAAACGGCAGGTAATTTCGCGGAAAAAGTCCGGTTAAAGCCTTCTGGAGCAAGACTTTAGGCAAATTGACATTCGGATTTATCTCACTATAGTGGTGCGGGCCCTGCGTGGGGGGTCTGTCTGATGATTCCAAGCATTAATAGGAGGCCACATGGCTGACAAAAAAGCGCAGTTGATCATCGAGGGCGCAGCCCCCGTCGAGCTGCCCATTTTAACCGGCACCGTTGGTCCCGATGTAATCGACGTACGGGGCCTGACGGCCACGGGCCGTTTCACCTTTGACCCAGGTTTCATGTCGACCGCCTCGTGCGAGTCGAAAATCACCTATATCGACGGCGACAACGGCATCCTGCTGCACCGCGGCTACCCGATCGAGCAACTGGCTGAAAAATCGGACTACCTGGAAACCTGCTACCTGCTGCTCAATGGCGAGCTGCCAACCGCAGAGCAAAAGGCCCAGTTCGTCAGCACCGTGAAGAACCACACCATGGTTCACGAACAGTTGAAGACCTTCTTCAACGGCTTCCGTCGCGATGCCCACCCGATGGCCGTCATGTGCGGCGTTGTCGGCGCCCTTTCGGCCTTCTACCACGACTCCCTGGACATCAATAACCCCCAGCATCGCGAAATCTCCGCGATCCGCCTGGTGGCGAAGATGCCGACCCTGGCAGCCATGGTCTACAAGTACTCCATGGGCCAGCCCATGATGTACCCGCGCAACGACCTGACCTATGCAGAGAACTTCCTGCATATGATGTTCAACACCCCGTGCGAGATCAAACCGATCAGCCCGGTGCTCGCCAAGGCCATGGACCGGATCTTCATCCTCCATGCCGACCACGAGCAGAACGCCTCCACGTCCACCGTGCGCCTGGCGGGTTCCTCGGGCGCCAACCCGTTCGCCTGTATCGCCGCCGGTATCGCCGCACTCTGGGGCCCAGCCCACGGCGGTGCCAACGAAGCGGTACTGACCATGCTCGATGAAATCGGCGATGTCTCGAACATCGACAAGTTCATCGCCAAGGCCAAGGACAAGAACGATCCGTTCAAGCTGATGGGCTTCGGTCACCGGGTCTACAAGAACCGCGACCCTCGCGCCACCGTGATGAAGCAGACCTGCGACGAAGTGCTCAAGGAACTGGGAATCACGAACGATCCGCAACTCGAACTGGCCATGCGCCTGGAAGAGATCGCCCTGACCGACCCGTACTTCATCGAGCGCTCGCTGTACCCGAACGTCGACTTCTACTCGGGGATCATCCTCAAGGCGATCGGCATTCCAACCAGCATGTTCACCGTGATCTTCGCCCTGGCGCGGACCGTGGGCTGGATCTCCCACTGGAAGGAAATGCTCTCCAGCCCGTACAAGATCGGCCGCCCACGCCAGCTGTACACCGGCTACGAGTCGCGTGATATCACCAAGCTGGAAGATCGCAAGTAAGACCTGCCTTTGCAACAAGGTCTCAAGCTGCACCGAAACGGCCCCTGCTTCTTATATAAGAGCGGGGGCTGTTTTGTTTGTGCCTCTTTTCATCTGATCCAGAAGCGGCATTGATAGGCCCGACGCCATCGCGAGCAAGCTCGCGATGGCGGCAGCCCTGCCCCCCCTTAAACCCGGCACAAAAAAATACCCCAGCCTCTCGACCGGGGTATTTCTTCAATCACGACGCTTACTGCTTACCGCATCAGTGGTTAACCGCCCCACTCGCCCCCAAACCAGTCTGCGAACGCACGAACTGCGGGAAGAACAGCGCCCGCTCGTTTGCACCTTCAGCCGACTTGTCGGTAATGGAGAAGAACCAGATGCCGACGAAGGCGATGGCCATCGAGAACAGCGCAGGGTATTCATACGGGAAGATCGCCTTCTCGTGACCCATGATCTGCACCCAGATGGTCGGGCCGAGGATCATCAGGCCCACGGCACTGACCAGGCCCAGCCAGCCGCCAATCATGGCGCCACGGGTAGTCAGCTTCTTCCAGTACATCGAAAGCAGCAGTACCGGGAAGTTGCAGCTCGCCGCGATGGAGAACGCCAGGCCGACCATGAACGCGATGTTCTGCTTCTCGAACAGGATACCCAGGGTGATCGCCAGCACCGCCAGGGCAATGGTGGTGATTTTCGAGACGCGGATCTCATCCTTCTCGTTGACCCTGCCTTTCCTGATCACGCTGGCATACAGGTCATGGGACACCGCCGAGGCACCGGCCAAGGTCAGACCCGCGACTACCGCCAGGATGGTGGCAAAGGCTACCGCCGAGATGAAGCCGAGGAAGATGCTGCCGCCCACGGCATTGGCCAGGTGCACCGCCGCCATGTTGTTACCGCCGAGCAAGGCACCTGCCGCGTCCTTGAAGGCCGGGTTGGTGCTGACCAGCAGGATCGCGCCGAAGCCGATGATGAAGGTCAGGATGTAGAAGTAACCGATGAAGCCGGTGGCATACAGCACGCTCTTGCGCGCTTCCTTGGCGTCGCTCACGGTGAAGAAGCGCATCAGGATGTGTGGCAGGCCAGCGGTACCGAACATCAGCGCCAGACCGAGGGAGAAGGCCGAGATCGGATCCTTCACCAGGCCGCCAGGGCTCATGATCGCCTCACCCTTAGGGTGAACCTTGACCGCTTCGGCAAACAGCATGTTGAAGTCAAAGTTGACGTGCTTCATCACCATCAGCGCCATGAACGAAGCACCCGACAGCAACAGCACCGCCTTGATGATCTGTACCCAGGTGGTGGCCAGCATGCCGCCGAACAACACGTAGAGGCACATCAGGATGCCCACCAGGATCACCGCAACGTGGTAGTCCAGGCCGAACAGCAGCTGGATCAGCTTGCCGGCACCGACCATTTGCGCGATCAGGTAGAACGCCACCACCACCAGCGAGCCGCTGGCGGACAGACTGCGGATCTGGGTTTGCCCGAGGCGATAGGACGCCACGTCGGCAAAAGTGTATTTACCCAGGTTACGCAGGCGCTCAGCGATCAGGAACAGAATGATCGGCCAGCCCACCAGGAACCCGATGGAGTAGATCAGACCGTCATAACCGGAGGTGAACACCAGCGCGGAAATGCCCAGGAAAGACGCCGCCGACATGTAGTCGCCAGCAATTGCCAGGCCGTTCTGGAAGCCGGTGATCTTGCCGCCGGCCGCATAGTAGTCGGCCGCCGAGTTGTTTTTCTTGGACGCCCAGTAGGTGATGTACAAAGTCGCGCCGACGAAGGCAACGAACATCAGGATCGCCGCGACGTTAAGGGGTTGCTTCTGCACGGCACCGGTCAGGGCTTCAGCCGCCCAGGCGCCCGGGGCGAACGCTGCGATGCTCAATAGGGCCAATAGACGCCGGATCATTGCTGAGCCTCCTTGAGAATCGCATTGTTCAGGTCGTCGAACTCGCCGTTGGCGCGCCGTACGTAGATTGCAGTCAGAACGAAAGCCGAGAGAATCAGGCCGACACCGATGGGAATACCCCAGGTCATGGTGGACTCAGGCGTGATCTTGGCCCCGAGAATGTGTGGCCCGTAGGCGATCAGAAGAATGAAGCCGGAATACAACCCAAGCATGATCGCCGAGAGAATCCAGGCGAACTTTTCTCTTTTTCGAACCAGCTCCTTGAAGCGCGGGCTGTTTTGAATCGAGAGGTAAATGCTGTCGTTCATTGTTTTTATCCTCGCAGCACAGATTTAATTGGAACAGCCCTACTCTATGCGGCTCAAGGCCAGGTTCCAGACGACCTTAGTATTAGAACGACATGACGCTTTACCAGTTTCCCGCGTTTACTTGTGCCCCCCTATGGGAGCGAGCCCCTGTGGGAGCAAGGCTTGCCCGCGATGCAGGCACCTCGATTGAACTTGAGACCTAGGCGATGCTATCGCGGGCAAGCCTTGCTCCCACAGACCTTGCTCCCACCGGGCTCGGTGTAGAACTCAGGAATTGCGGGCACAAAAAAACCGCATGACACAACGCCATGCGGTTTTCGAGCCAGCTAAACCCGGTGAGTTACTTGCCGGTCCACTCTTTTACACGGTCCGGGTGCTTGGCGACCCAGTCCTTGGCCGCTGCGTCCGGCTTAGCCCCTTCCTGGATCGCCAGCATGACTTCGCCGATCTCGTCTTTCGAAGCCCACTGGAACTTCTTCAGGAACTCGGCCACTTCCGGCGCCTTCGCGCCCAGTTCCTTGCTGCCGATGCTGTTTACAGTCTCAGCCGCGCCGTAGACGCCTTTCGGGTCTTCCAGGAAGCGCAGTTTCCACTTGGCGAACATCCAGTGCGGTACCCAACCGGTGACCGCGATGGATTCGTTTTTCTTCTCGGCACGGGTCAGCTCGGCAATCATGCCGGCACCGGAACTGGCCTTGAGTTGATAACCGGTCAGGTCGTAGTCCTTGATTGCCTGTTCGGTCTTGAGCATCACGCCTGAACCGGCATCGATGCCGACGATGCGCTTCTTGAAGGAGTCGTCGGTCTTGAGATCTTCGAGCGACTTGGCCTTGACGTACTCCGGCACGATCAGGCCGATTTTGGCGTCCTTGAAGTTCGGGCCATAATCGACCACTTGGTCCTTGTTCTTGGTCCAATAATCGCCGTGAGTCACCGGCAGCCAAGCCGAAAGCATCGCGTCGAGTTTGCCGGTGGCCACGCCTTGCCACATGATCCCGGTCGCGACCGCTTGCAGCTTCACGTCATAACCGAGTTTCTGCTTGATCACTTCGGCGGCCACGTGAGTGGTCGCGACGCTGTCGGACCAGCCGTCAACGTAACCGATGCTCAGGGTTTTGGTTTCGGCGCTAGCCAGTGTGGAGCTGATCGCCAGTACCAGTGCGGCACCTGCGCCCAAGAGTCGTCGCATCTTCATCGTTACTTCCCCGAAAGTGCTGCGCCCGGCGGATGCCGAGCGGCGTCAACGTATAGTTATGGTGGCAGCGCCCCCATCACGCCCGCTTAGAAACCGGCTCGAACGTCAGTGGAGTACTGACCTGTCGATCATCAACCCGCGCCGATCTGGAACCTGCTCTGCCTGCGACGTCGAGGCAACGAGAAACGACATCAGAACGCCAGCTCTCAGTTCCGGGCATTTGTAGCTCCATCACACATGAGATTTAGCAGTCAAATCCGGCAAACGCCAGATAACTAGCCGCCAGCACGCACGACCGTGTATCGTCCCGCTACTATCGCACCCCGTCCGTGCCTGTTTTGTGCCCGTCATGGCACTTGGCTCCGCTTCGGTGGTCATAGCCTGCGAACCTCATTCGGCACCTTCCTCTAAGGGATCCAGTCATGCTCCGTTCCTTGCGCTTCGCTGCCCTTCTCGGCGGCCTTATCCTGAGTGCGTCCGCGCTGGCGGCAGACATTGACGCCGCCAGCTATGGCTACCCCTTGACCAACCCGTTCGAAGCGACCATCGCCACCACTCCGCCGGACCTGCGCCCGGAGCTGCCGCTGATCGAAGACATCAATCAGGCGGACCACAGCCTGACCCTGCGCCCGGAACGCGAGTTCATCCTGCCGGACAACTTCTGGCCGGTGAAAAGCCTCACTTACCGCATGGCCACCCAGGACAAACCCGCGCCGCTGATCTTCCTCATCGCCGGCACCGGTGCGCGCTTTGACAGTAGCATTAATGAATACCTCAAGCGCCTCTACTACAAGGCCGGCTACCACGTGGTGCAGTTGTCCTCGCCCACCAGCTTCGACTTCATGAGCGCCGCCTCACGCTTTGCCACCCCGGGCATCAGCAAGGAAGACGCCGAAGACATGTACCGGGTGATGCAAGCCGTGCGCGCGCAGAACCCCAAGCTGCCAGTGACCGAGTATTACCTGACCGGCTACAGCCTCGGCGCCCTGGACGCGGCCTTCGTCGCACACCTGGACGAAACCCGGCGCAGCTTCAATTTCAAGAAAGTGCTGTTGCTCAACCCACCGGTGAACCTCTACACCTCGATCACCAACCTGGACAAACTGGTCCAGACCGAGGTCAAGGGCATCAACAGCACCACCACGTTCTACGAACTGGTACTGAACAAGCTGACGCGCTACTTCCAGCAAAAAGGCTACATCGACCTCAACGATGCGCTGCTCTATGACTTCCAGCAGTCCAAGCAACACTTGAGCAACGAGCAGATGGCCATGCTGATCGGCACCTCGTTCCGTTTCTCGGCGGCCGACATCGCGTTCACTTCGGACCTGATCAATCGGCGCGGGCTGATCATCCCGCCCAAGTTCCCGATTACCGAAAGCACCAGCCTGACGCCGTTCCTCAAGCGTGCGCTGCAATGCGATTTCGACTGTTACCTCACCGAGCAGGTGATTCCGATGTGGCGCGCGCGCACTGACGGCGGCAGCCTGTTGCAACTGGTCGACCAGGTCAGCCTGTACGCGCTGAAGGATTACCTGCACGACAGCCCGAAGATCTCCGTCATGCACAACGCTGACGACGTGATCCTCGGCCCGGGTGACCTGGGCTTCCTGCGCAAGACCTTTGGCGACCGCTTGACGGTTTATCCACTGGGCGGCCATTGCGGCAACATTAATTACCGCGTCAACAGCGACGCGATGCTGGAGTTCTTCCGTGGCTAAATATCTCCTGCTTATCGCTGCGTTAATGAGTGCTGGCCTGGTCCAGGCCGATAACAGCAAGGCCAATGCGCCTGTGGTGGTGGACTCCGACGGTTTCAAGGAGCCGTTGAGCAAGCTCAAGTTCAACCCGGGGCTGGACCAGCGTGAGTTCGAGCGCTCGACGCTCAATGCCTTGAACGTCTATGACCCGCTGGAATCCTGGAACCGCCGCGTCTACCACTTCAACTACCGCTTCGACCAATGGGTCTTCCTGCCGGTGGTCGATGGCTACCGCTACGTCACGCCCAGCTTCGTGCGCACCGGCGTCAGCAACTTCTTCAACAACCTGGGGGATGTGCCGAACCTGATGAACAGCCTGCTGCAATTCAAGGGCAAGCGTTCGATGGAAACCACAGCGCGCCTGCTGCTCAACACCACCGTCGGCATCGCCGGCCTGTGGGACCCGGCCACCGCCATGGGCCTGCCGCGCCAGAGCGAAGACTTCGGCCAGACCCTGGGCTTCTACGGCGTCCCTGGCGGCGCGTACTTCGTATTGCCGATCTTCGGCCCTTCGAACCTGCGCGACACCTCAGGCTTGTTGGTGGACTACACGGCCGAATCAGCGATCAACTACCTCAATGTCGCCGAAGTCAGCGCCAACCACCCGGAATTGCTGCTTCTGCGCGGCGTCGACAAACGCTACCAGACCAGCTTCCGCTACGGGCAACTGAACTCGCCGTTCGAGTATGAGAAGGTGCGCTACGTGTACACCGAGTCGCGCAAGTTGCAGATTTCCGAGTAATCCTTAAGGCCAACACGCCTGAGTCCGGCGTGTTGGCTGCTGTATCCCTGCGCAATGCCCCCTCCCGCCGACCTAATTTCTTCTGGTTCAACTTCGTTTAATGAAGACAACATGTGCGCGATTGCAGCGTCATGAGGTGCTCAACGACAGCAAATGTTCGATTGTGAATTTTTTATTAACATTTTGTGACACGTCGTGTAGGATTGGATCCAAAGAAAGGATGCAATACCGTGTTTAAGATCAAGGATCGATATGAAAAAATTCCTCTCCCCTCGCTGTGCATCACCAGATGCTTCGATCGGCAAACTTCGGTACACGCCTGCGCTTACTAAATAAAGTGACTGAGCACAACTGGCTCAGGAAACACTCTACAGCGCCCGCCCTTCGTTAAACTCCAGACACTCAAGTCTCGTCGTTTGCGTTTCGTTACCTCATTGTCATGCGCCAAGCATTACATCCAATGTGATTATTTATGCTCGCCTTCCAACTTGTCCGTTTTAAATACTATTTCTCATCGCTGCCATTCTTTATATGGATGCTGTTCATTGGCACCTTTCTGACGCGCGCTACGTCAATGATGGTTTGGCCATTCATTTCGATTGTTCTCTATACGCGGTTCGGTTTCAGCACTTCGACCATCGGCCTGATTCTGACTTGCTCTATCGCCCTCTCTTCGCTGGTCAGCTTCTACAGCGGGTATCTTTCCGACAAGATCGGGCGCCTCAAGATCATCCTGGTCGGTTGCGTAGTGGCGATGGTCTCCTACTTGCTGCTGGGTATCAGCACGCATGCCGAGGGCTACATCGCCGGAACACTGTTGGCCAATCTCTCCTGGGCCCTGGTCAACAATCCAATCAAGACGGTCATCGGTGATGTCATCGAGTCCTGTTCTCTGGTGGAACGTGCCATGCACCTGCGCTATTTCTTTCTCAATGCTGGGGCCGCCGTGGGCCCTTACTTCGGGCTCAAGCTTGGCATTTCCACGGATTCCCTGTCCTTTGTGCTGGTGACGGCCTCCTACCTGGCCCTGCTGGCGGGCGTCATGGTGTTCGGTCGCGGTATTACCCTGAAGGCCATCAACACCACCTCCTTGCGAAGTACCTTGCAGATCCTCTCCCGGGATCATGTGTTCCTCCTGCTCGTGATCAACAACATCGTCATGATGTTCATCTTCGGCAGCTTTGATTCCAGCGTGCCTCAATTGATGGCTTCGCTGGCGTTCGAGGGGTACCTGCCCTTTGTCGCCAATCTGATCGTGCTGCATGCCACCGTGATCGTGCTGCTTCAACTGCCACTGGCCAGGGTTCTGGCACAGGCAACATTAGAGACCAAGATCCATATCGGTTCTGTATTGCTGGTTTTAAGTCAGGCCGGCATGACACTGGCGGCACACTTTTATCAAGTGCAACTATTGTGGTACGGCGCGGTGCTGCTGCTGAGCCTTAGCCAGGCCCTACTGTTTCCATGTTTGAATCTTTTTGTCGACAGCCTGGCACCTCGAAACCTGAGAGGCGCTTACTTTGGCGCCGCGTCGCTTTACAGCATTGGCTTTTCCATGGCGCCCATTGTCGGAGGCTTTTTCATACAAGCGTTGAGCGGAACAGCGCTGTTTGTTTTCCTGACGGTGACCAGTCTCGTCATGGCCTTTACCTTCGCCACTATTTTCACCCGACTGCACCACCGCAACTTAACTAACGACAAACAGGGAACCCGCAGCACCGGCCAGGAACTCCCTATCGGCCAATAACGCCTGACGCATGCACCCGCCATTCTATTGAGGTCACTCACAATGACATCAGGCCTTTCTGCGCCTTGAAATTATGTTTTTAACTATGCAGCGCTCAACTGGAGTAAGAATGAACAAGGACGACTACGACATTATTTTATGTGGTGCGGGCCCGGCAAACATTTCATTGTTGCCTGACCTCATACAGAAGGAAGATATCCATCGGTGTTTGATTCTGGAGAAATCCAACACCTTGGGCAGCGGTGCGATCGGACAGTACCGCATTACCGCCAACTCTCTGGGCGGCGTTTTCCTGGAAAAGTTCCAGGGCAAGCAGGATGAACTCAGCCGATACATGCGTACCACGGCGGAATGGGCGTATTTCAGCGAACGACGTGACGAGGCGGTCGAGTTGCGCTACGTAGGACAGTTTCTGGAACACATCGGCGCCTTCGTCCAACAGCACAAGACGCTGTACAAGCGCTTCGAAGTATCGACCTTGTCCACCGTCGAAGAAATCCAACTGACCGGCGATGGGCGCTATACCGTGCGCTATACCGTTGACGGCCAAACCCGAGAGGCGCTGTGCAGGAAAGTCATGGTCAACCTGGGTGGACAAGTCAACAACGTCGCCTTGCCACACCCGAATGCCATCAATAGCGACGCCATGCTCAAAGGCCAATATGACGAGCAAATCAAGGCAGGCCAATACCCAAGCATTGCAATTCTGGGCTCATCCCATAGCGCCGTTTCCTGCCTGATCCGCCTGATTGAACAATTGGATTTTCAAGGCCCTATCCAACTGCTGGTCAAGCGTAACTTCAAGCTTTTCTTTGACTCCCCACAAGCGGCACTGGCTCAGGGCTACCCTTTTGTCGATGCGGATGTTTGCCAGGCCAGCCAGCGTGTCAATCGCTACTCTGGCCTTCGGTATGACTCGCTCGCGTTTGCTCGCAAGATCCAACGGGGAGAAATCCCCAACCTGACCGTTGTGAACATCAGCGCCGAGGGTCCCGAGACACTGCGCAAGCGCCTTGACTCGGTCGATCTGACGATCAAATGCACCGGTTTCAGCGCAACGCCAGTCCGACTGCTCGATATCGACGGCTCCCCTATCACGCTGCGCCAGGACGCCCACGGCCTGATCGTGGATCACCGGCTGAATCCCACCACGATATCGGATCGAACGCTAGAGAACTTCCACGCCTTCGGCTTGGGCGCCGGCATCAAGACCGGGGGTGACAGCGGCGGCGAGGAAAGCTTCAGCGGCCGGATAGACGGCGTGTGGATTTACCAGCACGTGGTGCCCCGACTCGCTTTTCATTAATAAGGACATTCAATGAACACTGGAACAGCCATTATTCTCTGCGCCGGACGCGGCAGCCGCTTGGCCAATCGCACCCGTCATATGCCCAAACCTCTGGTCAAGACCAACGACATCGCATTTATAGATAACGCGTTGAGCAATCTTCAACTGCATGGCGTCAAGCGGGTCGTGGTGGTAGTGGGTTATCAAGCCGAGATCATTACCGGGCACCTGAACAGCCTGGAGACCCTGCTGGATATCGAGTATGTGAATAACCCGGACTGGGAGACGACCAACAACATCTATTCGTTGTATCTGGCTCGCCAACACATCGGTCAGGACACACTCATCGTTGAAGGTGACATCTTTTTCTCCGAAGCCTGCCTGGAAAAACTGCTGCGAACGTCAAGCGATCTGGTTGCACTGGTCTCGCCGCTGGGGAAAAACATGGAGGGTACCTACGCCAACCTTTATGAGGGACAGCTCCAGAGTTTCGGCTCGACTAAAGATAGCGGTCATCAGGCGCAGGAGGAACAGTACAAGACCGTCAACTTATATCGGATAGGCTCCCCGCTGTTCGCCCAACACGTGCGCGAGCAACTCGAAGCCGAGGTCGCAGAAGGCAACCTGAACGCCTATTACGAAGACGTTTTCAAACAAGCATGCAAGACCGGAAAGTGGGACATCGAGGCCGCCGTGGTGCCTTCGACCGAATGGTACGAGGTCGACAACTATTATGACCTGACAGTGTGCAATTACATTTCCAGTCGGGATCGCCTAGCGTTTCTCCAGAGCCGCCACGGTGGCTACTGGCGCTACCCGGTCCTCGATTTCGCCCTGATCTATAATTTCCACTTTCCCCCCCAGCAGATGAAAGACCGGATCAAGGAAAACTTCGACGATATTCTCCTCAACTATCCTGGCGGCCGGAAACTCATTGAAGAGTCGCTGAGCGAATTCATAAGCGTCCCCGCCCGACACCTTTGCGTGGCCAATGGCGCAGCGGAAATCATCAAATTATTGCCCTCTGTGTATCCAGGCAAAGTGTTGGTCACTGTTCCGTCCTTCAACGAATACGCCAATGTTTTCGGTGAGGAGCGCACGCTCAGTCATCACACCCAGGCAGACCAAGGCTTCAATATCGATCTGGATGCCTTGTTGCAGACCTGTAGGAAAGAGCGCCCATCGGTCGTCGTCATCGAGTCGCCGAATAATCCGACCGGCTGCCTCACGCCAGCCGCAGCGCTCTCGGAACTGGCGAGCCAACTGGCTGAACTGGATATCGCGCTGATTGTCGACGAGTCGTTCCTGGACTTTTCGCCCAGCGCCGCAAACACCCTGCTGTCTTCGCTGGACCAGCACGCGAACCTTGTCGTTATTCGCAGCATGAGCAAGACATTCGGCATCGGGGGGATCCGTATCGGTTACCTCGCCAGTGCAAATCACGGCTTATTGGCACAGATCAACTCGCTACTGCCCATTTGGAATCTCAATGGCTTTGCCGAGGAAGTGTTGCTGCATCTGCCGCAATACAAACAGGAATACCTGGACAGCTGCCAGCAGGTCATCCGTGACACCCAGGCATTGCGCCAGGCGCTGGACGAAATCGAAGGCATCACAGCTTTTGCAACCGACTCCAACTTTGTGTATTGCCAGACCGAGCAGGTCCCGGCGCAAACCTTGTGCCGCCTTTTGCTTGAGCACAACCTTTACGTCAAGGAATGCTCTGGCAAGCGCAACACCGACTCAGACCACTACCTGAGAATTTCCTGCCGCACCCGCCAGGAAAACGCCCAACTCATAAGCGCCTTGAAATCGACCATGCAGGCACTGACGACACCGAGAAGTACACGCATGAAGAAGGAACTGTCCCATGCCTAAAAATGTAGTGATCTGCGGTAAGGGTGAACTGGCGATTTTTGCCTGTGAATACTTCAATGCCTCGTCCGAACACATCGTCGCTTATGTGGTTGCGGATCCGTTCGAGCCAGTGAGCAGCGAGCTCACGTTGATCCAGTACTGCCGTAACAAGAACATTCCCCTCATTGAAAGCGGCAAGATAGAAGACTTGCCTGGCTACAAGGAAGGTCTCTTTTCATGCGACCTGTGCCTGGTGATCTTCCACAAACGAATACTGCCTCGGGCCTACATCGACTGCTGCAAGCGCATCGTCAACCTGCACTTGTCGTACCTGCCCCATTATCGTGGGGTGCGGCCCGTCAACTGGGCGTTAAAGAACAACGAGCACCAACATGGGGTGACCCTTCATGAAATCAATGAAGGCATCGACGACGGCCCGATTCTCAACCAGGTGTCGTTCTGTATTTACCCGGAGTTCGAAGAAGTCATCGACACCTACAATCGGGCAATCGGCTACGCCCGCCAGTTGCTGATCGACACGCTGCCGTTGCTCGACAGGATTATCCCTGTTGAGCAACGTCACGAAGAGATGAGCATCTATTTCGAGAAGGATAACGCCCGATTGGAAGAACGGATGACGTTCACCCGCGAGCAGTCGCTGAAAATGCTTGGCCGACGTTGATCTACCGTGCCGAGCCACAGCCCTTGGTTGTGGCTCGGCAGCCTATTCGAGGAACACCATGTATTCATTGATTGCTACGGACCTGGACGGAACCTTGCTGATGCCCGGCGATACGCTGGGCAACTACACCCGGACGGTGATGCGCCATCTTTACGATGCCGGCCTGCATGTGGTGTTGGCAACAGGTCGCCAACAGGCCGACGTCGAGACGTTGCTCGACGACAGCTCGCCTCCCTTGCACCTGATCACCTCCAACGGCGCCAAGATCAGCAGCGCCTGTGGCGGATTGATGCGTTGCGAAGCGCTGCCTGACGACGTTGTCCAAGGGCTGATTGAAGAAGCCCGCCACAGCCCTGACCTGATCATCAACCTGTACGGTCCTTGCGGCTGGTTAATCGGCTGTGAGCATGATGTCAGCGACTTTAATCGCAACCCGCATTTCCAACCGACCGTGATCCGACCCGACACGTGGCCCACGGAAAACGTCGAAAAGGTGTTTTTCTTTCAGAAGGAAAAAGATCACCAGGCTTTACTGGCTTTGCAGAAGCGGCTGGAGCGGAAATTCGGAAACCGCATCAGCACGGTGTTCTCGTTTACCTGGTGCCTGGAAGTCATGGCCAGCGACGTTTGCAAGGGCCACGCCCTGAAACAGCTGGCCGCGTTTCTTGATGTCCCCATTGGCGCGTGCATCGCCTTTGGTGACGGCATGAATGACATTGGCATGCTCTCAGTGGCAGGCAAGGCGGTCATCATGGGAACCGCTCATCAAGACGTCACCCAGGCGCTGCCTGATGCGCAGATCATTGGCGCCTGCTGTGACGAAGCCGTGGCCCGATACCTCTCGAAACATGTGCTGCTGCCGATTCAATCGGTAGCGCAATCCTGAGGTTCAGGATCGTACCGCTTTCCAAAGCTTGGCCACGGCCATGACGCCCAGCAACACCACGCCACCGGCGACAATGCCCGCCACCGCATTGAGCAACATCGGCACGATAAACCCGGCACCGCCGACACTGGCAGCCACGCCTTCGATCCAGTGATGCACCACCGGCACGCCATGGGTCAGGATGCCACCGCCCACCAGGAACATCGCCGCCGTGCCGATCACCGACAGACTTTTCATCATGTAGGGCGCTGCACTCAGGATGGCGCCGCCGATGCTTTTGGCGGCCTGCCCTGGTTTCTGGGTCAACCAAAGCCCCAGGTCATCGAGCTTGACGATGCCGGCCACCAGGCCATAGACGCCAATGGTCATGACGATGGCGATGCCCGACAGGACGATCACCTGCTGGGTCAGTGCGGCGTCGGCAACGGTGCCGAGGGTGATGGCGATGATTTCCGCCGACAGGATGAAGTCGGTGCGTACCGCACCCTTGATCTTGTCCTTTTCAAAGGCCACCAGATCGACCGCCGGATCCGCCACGGCCTCGACCAGTTGCGCATGTTCAGCCTGGTCTTCGGCCGGGCTGTGGAGGAACTTGTGGGCCAGCTTTTCGAACCCTTCGAAACACAGGTAGGCGCCACCCACCATCAACAACGGCGTCACCAGCCAGGGCACGAAGGCGCTGATCGCCAGCGCCGACGGCACCAGGATCAACTTGTTGATAAACGAACCCTTGGCCACTGCCCAGACTACCGGCAGCTCCCGCTCGGCACGCACACCCGAGACTTGCTGGGCATTGAGCGCCAGGTCATCGCCGAGCACGCCGGCGGTTTTCTTGGCGGCCATCTTGGTCATCAGCGCGACATCGTCGAGCACGGTGGCGATATCGTCGATCAGTACCAGCAAACTGCTTCCAGCCATGGAGTGGGCTCCTTGAATAATAATGCCGTGCAGCATACCGCGAGCCGCGGCGCCTTGGGCATTCTTGAGCGCCGCGCGAGGCCGGTGCTACCATGCGCCACCGCCAGAACAGGCAAGGAACCCCTGGGTTTATGAGCACTATCCGCGAGCGCAACAAAGAATTGATCCTGCGTGCCGCCAGCGAAGAGTTTGCCGACAAGGGCTTCGCCGCGACCAAGACCAGCGACATCGCGGCCAAGGCGGGCCTGCCCAAACCCAACGTCTACTACTACTTCAAATCCAAGGAAAACCTCTACCGCGAGGTACTGGAAAGCATTATCGAGCCGATCCTCCAGGCCTCGACACCGTTCAACGCCGACGGCGTGCCCGGCGAGGTACTGAGTCATTACATCCGCTCCAAGATCCGCATTTCCCGCGACCTGCCCTTCGCCTCGAAAGTCTTCGCCAGCGAAATCATGCACGGCGCCCCCCACCTGAGCCCCGACCTGGTGGAACAACTCAACGCCCAGGCCCGGCACAACATCGACTGCATCCAGACCTGGATCGACCGTGGCCAGATCGCCCCCATCGACCCCAACCACCTGATGTTCAGCATCTGGGCCGCCACCCAGACCTATGCCGATTTCGACTGGCAGATCAGCGCCGTGACCGGCAAGGCCAAGCTGGATGAAGCGGATTACGAAGCGGCGGCGCAGACGATTATTCGGTTGGTGTTGAAGGGATGTGAGCCAGACTGAAGGCCGAGTCGCCTTCAATCGCAGCAAGCCCGCTCCCACACTGGGTTTGCGGTATTTAGACATTATGTGTCCAGCATCAAATCTGTGTGCGAGCTTGCTCGCGATGGCGCCAGTCAATTCACCAAAAAATCAAGCAACCACCCCCACATCCGCCCTCAACCGCAGCGCCTCCACCGCCCTGACCGCCACCTGCTCATCCACATCCGAAACATCACCACTGACCCCCATCGCCCCCAGCACCTTCCCATCCTGATCCCTGATCAATACCCCACCCGGGGCCGGTACCACGTTGCCCTGTCCTAACCCATTCAAAGCGGCAAAGAACGCCGGGCGTTGCTGGGCGTCCTGGGCGAGCAGGCGCGAGCCTTTACCCAGGGCGATGGCGCCCCAGGCCTTGCCGATGGCGATCTGCGGGCGAAGCAGGCTGGCGCCGTCTTCGCGCTGCAAGGCAACCAGGTGCCCGCCGCTGTCCAGGACCGCGACGGCCAGGGGTGCAGCGCTGATTTCACGACCGACGGCAAGGGCTTGCCCGGCCAGGTTAACGGCGATTTTCAAGGTTAGAACGCTCATGGGTACTGTCCTTCTTCTGTTATGGGAGAACCTTTCGGGCTTCACTTTCAGCAAAACCGAACACAACAAATAGAACACAACAATACATATTTTTGTATACAATAATTTCTCAAAAGGCACTTTAATCGATGAAGACCGCAGCAAAACCTGGCCTTCCGACGAATGAAACAGATGCTTGAGGAAATGGATTGACCTGCGCCATTTCCCGTAAATACACTCTTCACACAGCCACTTGTATACAATTACAAAACGTAAGAGGCACAAATAATGAGCAAAATGAGAGCAATCGAAGCCGCCGTTCTGGTAATGCGCCGTGAAGGCGTGGACACCGCCTTCGGTATCCCGGGTGCCGCGATCAACCCGCTGTACTCCGCCCTGCAGAAGGTGGGTGGCATCGATCACGTCCTTGCTCGCCATGTTGAAGGCGCCTCCCACATGGCCGAGGGCTACACCCGCACCAAGGCCGGCAATATCGGTGTGTGCATCGGCACCTCGGGCCCGGCCGGCACCGACATGGTGACAGGGCTCTACAGCGCCTCGGCCGACTCGATCCCGATCCTGTGCATCACCGGGCAAGCCCCTCGCGCCCGTCTGCACAAGGAAGACTTCCAGGCTGTGGATATCACCAGCATCGTCAAACCCGTGACCAAATGGGCAACCACCGTGCTCGAGCCGGGCCAGGTGCCGTATGCCTTCCAGAAGGCGTTCTTCGAGATGCGCTCCGGCCGTCCAGGCCCGGTGCTGATCGACCTGCCGTTCGACGTGCAGATGGCCGAGATCGAATTCGATATCGACGCCTACCAGCCACTGCCCCTGGCCAAACCCGCGGCCAACCGCCTGCAGATCGAGAAAGCCCTGGCGATGCTCAATCAGGCTGAGCGTCCATTGCTGGTGGCTGGCGGCGGCATCATCAACGCCGATGCCAGCGAACTGCTGGTGGCGTTCGCCGAACTGACTGGCATCCCCGTTATCCCAACCTTGATGGGCTGGGGCACCATCCCCGACGATCACCCGCTGATGGTCGGCATGGTCGGCCTGCAAACCTCCCATCGCTATGGCAACGCAACCTTGCTCAAGTCGGACGTGGTGCTGGGCATCGGCAACCGCTGGGCCAACCGTCACACCGGTTCGGTGGATGTCTATACCGAAGGCCGCACGTTCATTCACGTGGACATCGAGCCGACCCAGATCGGCCGCGTGTTCACTCCCGACCTGGGCATCGTTTCCGATGCCGCCTCGGCCCTGACGGTGTTCATCGAAGTGGCCCGTGAATGGCAAGCCGCCGGTAAGCTGAAAAACCGCGACGCCTGGTTGCAAGACTGCCAGCAACGCAAGGCCAGCCTGCAACGCAAGACGCACTTCGACAACGTGCCGGTCAAGCCACAACGTGTGTACGAAGAAATGAACCAGGTATTCGGCAAGGACACCTGCTACGTCAGCACCATTGGCCTGTCACAGATCGCCGGGGCGCAGTTCCTCCACGTCTACAAGCCACGCCATTGGATCAACTGTGGCCAGGCCGGTCCTTTGGGCTGGACCATTCCGGCCGCGCTGGGGGTGGTCAAGGCCGATCCGAGCCGCAAGGTCGTGGCGCTGTCGGGCGACTATGACTTCCAGTTCATGATCGAAGAGCTGGCGGTGGGTGCGCAGTTCAAGCTGCCGTACATCCATGTGGTGGTGAACAACTCTTACCTGGGGCTGATCCGCCAGGCCCAGCGCGGGTTCGACATGGATTACTGCGTGCAGCTGTCCTTCGACAACCTCAACGCACCGGAGCTCAACGGCTATGGCGTGGACCACATTGCCGTGGCCGAAGGCCTGGGGTGCAAAGCGCTACGGGTGTTCGAACCGAGTCAGATCGCACCGGCACTGCGCCAGGCCGAGAAAATGATCGAGGAGTTCAAGGTGCCGGTGATCGTCGAGATTATCCTGGAGCGGGTGACTAACATTTCCATGGGCACCGAGATCAACGCCGTCAATGAGTTTGAAGATCTGGCGCTGGTGGGCAACGATGCACCGACCGCCATTTCGTTGCTCGACTAGTACTGAGGCCTTCACAGGCAATACTGTTCATCAAGGAAATCACCGGACCTGTGGCGAGGGAGCTTGCTCCCGCTGGCTGCGCAGCAGCCCATTTTGTGAGTGCTTCGCACTCGAGCGGGAGCAAGCTCCCTCGCCACAAGGGGCCTCTACTCGTCCATAGGAGACTGTCATGCCGCGTTTCGCCGCCAACCTGTCCATGCTGTTCACCGAGCAGGATTTCCTCGCCCGTTTCGAAGCCGCCGCCAAGGCCGGGTTCAGTGGCGTCGAATACCTGTTCCCCTACGACTACAGCTCCTCCGAACTCAAGGCCCTGCTCGACGCCAACGGCCTGACCCAGGTGCTGTTCAACCTGCCGGCCGGTGACTGGGCCAAGGGCGAGCGCGGCATTGCCTGCCTGCCGGACCGGGTCGAGGAATTCCGCGCCGGTGTCGACCTGGCCATCGCCTACGCCCAGGTGCTGGGCAACACCCAGGTCAACTGCCTGTCGGGGATTCGCCCGCAGAACTGCAGTGAAACCCTGGTGGAAAAAACCTTCGTCGCCAACCTGAAATACGCTGCCGAGAAGCTGCAGGCCAAAGGCATCAAGCTGGTGATGGAAGCCATCAACACCCGCGACATTCCCGGCTTCTACCTGAACAACACTGCCCAGGCCCTGTCGATCCGCGAGCAGGTGGGCAGCGCCAACCTGTTCCTGCAATACGACATCTACCACATGCAGATCATGGAAGGTGACCTGGCCCGGACCCTGTCGGCGCACCTGGGCGAGATCAACCACGTGCAACTGGCGGACAACCCGGGGCGCAACGAGCCGGGTACAGGCGAGATCAACTACCGCTTCCTGTTCGAACACCTGGACCGCATCGGCTACCAGGGTTGGATCGGCTGTGAATACAAGCCGCTGACCACCACCGAAGCCGGCCTGGGCTGGCTTAAAACCCATAACGTGATCTGATCCCGCGCGAGCTTTTGTGGCGAGGGAGCTTGCTCCCGCTCGGCTGCGAAGCAGATGCATGATTTTACCCGGCACGATTTCTGGGACCGCTTCGCGCCCCAGCGGGAGCAAGCTCCCTCGCCACAGGGACACCGAACCCAGAGACACCGGGACATCTAACAACAAGAGGATTTTTTTCATGGCTAAAATCGGATTCATCGGCACCGGCATCATGGGCCACCCCATGGCCCTGAACCTGCAAAAGGCCGGGCACAACCTGTTCCTGTCCCAGCACCACGACGCGGCCCCGGCCGACCTGCTGGCCGGTGGCGCGGTGGCTTTGGCCAACCCGAAGGAAGTGGCCCAGGAAGCCGAGTTCATCATCGTCATGGTCCCGGACACCCCGCAGGTCGACGACGTGCTGTTCCGCACCGACGGCGTGGCGGCGGGCGTGGGCGCGGGCAAGGTGGTGATCGACATGAGCTCGATCTCCCCCACAGCCACCAAGGCCTTCGCGGCGAAGATCAATGAAAAAGGCGCGCAGTACCTCGATGCCCCGGTCTCCGGTGGTGAAGTCGGTGCCAAGGCTGCGACGCTGAGCATCATGGTCGGTGGCGACAGCAACGCCTTCGAGCGAGCCTTGCCGCTGTTCCAGGCCATGGGCAAGAACATCACTCTGGTGGGCGGCAACGGCGATGGCCAGACCGCCAAAGTGGCGAACCAGATCATCGTCGCCCTGAACATCCAGGCGGTGGCCGAAGCGTTGCTGTTCGCCTCGAAAAACGGTGCCGACCCGGCCAAGGTCCGTGAAGCGCTGATGGGCGGTTTCGCTTCGTCGAAGATCCTCGAAGTGCACGGCGAACGCATGATCAAGGGCACCTTCGACCCGGGCTTTCGCATCAGCCTGCACCAGAAGGACCTGAACCTGGCCCTGCAAGGCGCCAGGGAACTGAACATCAACCTGCCCAACACCGCCAATGCCCAGCAAATGTTCAGCACCTGCGCGGCCATCGGTGGCAGCAACTGGGATCACTCGGCGTTGATCAAGGGGTTGGAGCATATGGCCAATTTCTCCATTCGCGACAAATAAGCCCTGCATTCCCCTTGTGGGAGCGAGCTTGCTCGCTCCCACAGATAACCGAGTCGCTTCAGCCAATAATAAAAACCGGGAGCCCGCCATGTCGGTCGATCCGCAACAACTGCTGCGCGAGCTGTTTACCACAGCCATCGACGCGGCCCATCCGCAACACGTCCTTGAACGCTACCTGCCCGGCGATCGCAGCGGCCGGGTGATCGTCATCGGTGCCGGCAAGGCCGCGGCGGCCATGGCGCAAGTGGTCGAGCGCTGCTGGCAAGGCGAAGTGTCTGGCCTGGTGGTGACCCGCTACGGCCATGGCGCGCCCTGTCAGAAAATCGAAGTAGTGGAAGCCGCCCACCCGGTGCCTGACGCCGCCGGCTTGGCCGTGGCCCAGCGGGTGCTGGAAATGGTCAGCAACCTCAGCGAAGACGACCGGGTAATCTTCCTGCTGTCCGGCGGCGGTTCTGCCCTGCTGGCCCTGCCCGCCGAAGGCATCACCCTGGCCGACAAGCAATCGATCAACAAAGCCCTGCTCAAATCCGGCGCGACCATCGGCGAGATGAATTGCGTGCGCAAGCACCTCTCGGCGATCAAGGGCGGGCGCCTGGGCAAGGCCTGCTGGCCGGCGACGGTGTACACCTACGCGATTTCCGACGTCCCCGGGGATCTTGCCACGGTCATCGCCTCCGGCCCCACCGTGGCCGACCCCAGCACCTCGGCCGAAGCCCTGGCGATTCTCCAACGCTACCAGATCGAGGTGCCGCCCTCGGTCCGCAACTGGTTGCACAACCCTGCATCGGAAACCGTCAAGCCCGGCGACCCGAGCCTGGCCCGCAGCCACTTCCAATTGATCGCCCGCCCCCAGCAATCCCTGGAAGCGGCAGCGGTAAAGGCGCGCCAGGCCGGCTTCAGCCCGTTGATCCTCGGCGACCTGGAAGGCGAATCCCGGGAGGTGGCGAAAGTCCACGCCGGCATTGCCCGGCAAATCGCCCTGCACGGCCAGCCGCTGGCAGCACCGTGTGTGATCCTCTCCGGTGGCGAAACCACCGTCACCGTGCGCGGCAATGGCCGGGGCGGGCGCAATGCAGAATTCCTGCTGAGCCTGACCGAGAGCCTCAAGGGTCATCCTGGCATCTATGCGCTGGCCGGCGACACCGACGGCATCGACGGCTCCGAAGACAACGCCGGCGCCCTCATGACCCCGGACAGTTATCGCCGCGCCGCGGCGCTGGGCCTGTGCGCCAGCGACGAGTTGGACAACAACAATGGCTACGGCTACTTCGCCGCCCTGGATGCGCTGATCGTCACCGAACCAACCCGCACCAACGTCAACGACCTTCGCGCCATCCTGATCCTCGAGACCCCCAAACATGACGCCTGATAAGGCCCGAAGCTGCGGGTCGGTCGATTCGCTGCGCATTGAGACGTTGATCTAATTTTCTGTGGCGAGGGAGCTTGCTCCCGCTGGGCTGCGCAACGGCCCCTCTTTTTGACGGTCGCTACGCAGCCGAGCGGGAGCAAGCTCCCTCGCCACAGCGCTCTCTTATCTCCGATCCATCATGCCCAACCATTTCTCCAACACCCACTGCCCCGACTGGGCCACCGCCCTGCTCAACGGCTTCAGCCAAGTCTTCCTCCAGCGCCATCCGTTGTGCGGCCTGCTGTGCCTGCTGGCGATTCTGCTCACTGCGCCAGCGCTGTTCGGCGGCGCGTTACTGGGCGGGGTGGCCGGGTTGCTCACGGCCCAGCGACGCGGTTACGCCAAGGCCGACCGACAAGCCGGGCTGTTTAGCTACAACGGCATCCTGCTGGGCTTGCTGCTGAGCCTCGCGTTGCCCTGGTCCGTCCTGTTGCCGCCATTGATCATCGCCGCAGGCGGTCTCAGCGCGATGCTGACCCAGCAATGGCTCAAGCGCAGCCGAGGCCCTCGATGCCTGCCCGCCTACACTGCGCCTTTTGTAGGGTTGGCTTGGCTGCTGATGAGTTTCACCCTGCCGCCGCCCTCAACCACCTCGATTGAAATGACAGTACCCAACCTGCTGGCCGCGCATTTGAGTGGGCTGGGCCAGGTCATGTTTCTCGGCCACCCAGCGGCGGGGGCGCTGATCGCAGCCGGCCTGCTGCTGGCCAACCGTCGCGCCGGCGCTTGGGCATTGTTCGCTTCCGCCGTCGGCCTGGCCTTCGCCTTGTCGCAACATGACAACGCAACCGCCCTTTGCGGGCTGGGTGGCTACAACCCGGTGTTGGTGGCGCTGGCCCTCAGCCAACAGGGCCGCCAAGCCTGGCTGCCACTGGCGGGCATTCTCCTGACGGTCATGCTTACCCCAGGTTTTATCGCCCTCGGCCTGCCTCCCCTGACGGCACCGTTCATCCTCGCGTGCTGGTTGATCCAGGCCACCGGCCGGGCGTGGCGCCAGGCCAGCCTCGACAGCACGCCTTGCGCTCTGCAGGGCAATCGCCCTAGGCTTCGCTGATTCCGGTTCAGGCGACGATTATGCAAAGCAGCAACAACTGGCGCGAACGCCTCTACGTGATCATTTTCCAGTCCGACACCGTCGCCGGTCGGCGCTTCGATAGCACCCTGCTGTTGATCATCCTCGCCAGCCTGGTGATCGTGATGCTCGACAGCATCGACAGCGTGCATAAAAACTACGCGGCCCTGTTGGCCGGTATCGAGTGGGGCTTCACCTTCGTCTTCATCGTCGAGTACGGCCTGCGCCTGTACTGCTCTCCCAAGCCGCTACGCTATGCCTTCAGTTTCTACGGGCTGGTGGACCTGCTGGCGATCGTGCCGGGGATCCTGGCGCTGTACTACAGCGATGCCCAATACCTGTTGATCATTCGGATCATCCGCATGCTGCGGATTTTCCGCGTGCTCAAGCTCAGCCCTTACCTCAAGCAAGCCAACTACCTGATGGCGGCGCTGCGCGGGAGCAAGCAGAAAATCATCGTGTTCCTGGTCAGCGTCTCGACCCTGGTGACCGTCTTCGGCACGCTGATGTACGTCATCGAAGGCCCCGAGCATGGCTTTACCAGCATTCCCAAGGGCATCTATTGGGCGATCGTGACACTCACCACTGTGGGCTTCGGCGACATCGTGCCCAAAACGCCGCTGGGCCAGGTGGTGTCATCCCTGGTAATGATTACCGGCTATTCGATCATCGCTGTGCCGACGGGTATTTTCACGGCTGAACTGGCCACCGCCATGCGCGGGGACCAGCTCCAGCACGATTGCCCGGTGTGCAACAAAAACAACCACGAACACGGTGCCGCTTTCTGCTCCCGTTGTGGCAATGCGCTGTTTAAGAAATTGGAATAAGCAAAGCACTTTTTGATGCTTGAAGGTCTATAGGCTTGCAGCTAGTGTGCTGGCTAATTGCCTGGAACCCCCGTTGATAAAAAGGAATTCGCAGTGAAGAACTTCTTTGGCGCCTCCCTTCTCGCCGCTGGCCTGACTTTTGGCAGCCTGGCCCACGCCGCCCCGACCCTGCTCAACGTTTCCTACGACGTGATGCGCGATTTCTACAAGGACTACAACACCGCTTTCCAGAAGCACTGGCAGGCCGAGCACAACGAAAACATCACCGTGCAGATGTCGTTCGGCGGCTCCAGCAAGCAGGCGCGCTCGGTGATCGACGGGCTGCCAGCGGATGTCATCACCATGAACATGGCCACCGACATCAATGCCCTGGCGGACAACGGCAAACTGGTGCCCGAGAACTGGGCCACCCGCCTGCCGAACAACAGCGCGCCGTTCACCTCGGCCACGGTGTTCATCGTGCGCAAAGGCAACCCGAAAGCCTTGAAAGACTGGCCCGACCTGCTCAAGGACGGTGTGCAGGTGATCGTGCCCAACCCGAAAACCTCCGGCAACGGTCGCTACACCTACCTGTCGGCCTGGGGTTACGTGCTGAAAAATGGCGGTGACGAGAACAAGGCCAAGGCCTTCGTCGGCAAACTGTTCAAGCAGGCGCCGGTACTGGACACCGGCGGCCGCGCCGCGACGACCACTTTCATGACCAACCAGATCGGCGACGTGCTGGTGACCTTTGAAAACGAAGCGGAAATGATTGCCCGCGAATTCGGCCGCGACCAGTTCGAAGTGATCTACCCGAGCGTTTCCGCCGAGGCCGAGCCACCGGTCAGCGTGGTCGACAAGGTTGTCGAGAAAAAAGGCTCCCGCGAAGCCGCCGAGGCCTACCTCAAGTACCTGTGGTCGCCCGAAGGCCAGGAAATCGCCGCCGCCAACTATCTGCGCCCACGGGACCCGGCGGTACTGGCCAAATACACCGACCGCTTCCCGAAAGTGGACTTCCTGTCGGTGGAAAAAACCTTCGGCGACTGGCGCACGGTGCAGAAGACTCACTTCAATGACGGTGGGATTTTCGACCAGGTCTACAGCGGGCAATAAATCGCTGCCGATCCCCTGTGGCGAGGGAGCTTGCTCCCGCTGGGCAGCGCAGCCGCCCCAATAAAGCAGAATGCGGTCGGCCTGAAACACCTCGATGGCCGACCCAAGGGGCTGCTACGCAGCCCAGCGGGAGCAAGCTCCCTCGCCACAAAGGCCACCTGCCTCCGCTCCAAACAAGGCGCTCGCTGCAACCATTAACGGCAAGCATGACCGCTATCAACCACAAAGCCTGTCGCAACATCCGGGAACACTTTAGCCTCACGCCATCCTTTCAATTGATCGACGAGATTGCCATGAGTGCTCATTCACCTACCTCGCCCGGCAGCCCCCTGACCCGCGGCATGGTCCTGCTCTTCGCCTTCTGCTGCGGCGCCATCGTCGCCAACATCTACTACGCCCAACCCATCATCGAACTGATCGCACCCGACGTCGGCTTGAGCAGCACCATGGCCAGCCTGATCGTCTCGCTGACCCAGATCGGTTATGCCTTGGGCCTGTTTTTCCTGGTGCCACTGGGGGACTTGCTGGAAAACCGTCGGCTGATGATCATCACTACCGTGGTGGCGATCGCCAGTTTGTTAGGGGCAGCGTTCACCGATCAACCGAACGTATTCCTGCTGGTTTCGCTGTTGGTGGGGTTCAGCTCGGTGTCGGTGCAAGTCCTGATTCCGCTGGCCGCACACCTGGCGCCGGAGCAGACCCGGGGTCGGGTCGTGGGTGGGATCATGGGTGGCCTGCTGCTGGGAATCCTGCTGGCGCGGCCGGTCTCCAGCGTCGTGGCCGATCACTTCGGCTGGCGGGCCATGTTCATCATCGCCGCCGCGTTGATGGCCGCCATCAGCATCGTCCTGGCACTGACCGTGCCCAAGCGCCAGCCCGACCACAGCGCCTCTTATGGCCAACTGCTGGGTTCGCTCGGCACCCTGCTGCGCCAACAACCGCTGTTGCGGCAACGGGCGTTCTACCAGGCCTGCATGTTTGCCACGTTCAGTCTGTTCTGGACCGCCGTGCCGCTGGAACTGTCACGCAACCATGGCCTGTCCCAGACTGAAATCGCCTTGTTCGCCCTGGTCGGTGCCATTGGCGCCATTGCCGCGCCCATCGCCGGTCGCCTGGCGGATGCCGGCCATACCCACATCGCCTCGCTGCTGGCGATGCTGTTCGCCAGCCTGAGTTTCCTGCCGACATTCATCCATCCGTTCTACAGCGTGATCGGCCTGGCGGTGACCGGCGTGGTCCTGGATTTCTGTGTGCAGATGAACCTGGTCCTGGGCCAGCGCACCATCTATGCCCTCGATGCCAAGAGTCGCAGCCGGCTGAATGCGCTGTACATGACCAGCATCTTCGTCGGTGGCGCCTTCGGCTCATCGATTGCCAGTGCGGTGTACGAACACGGCGGCTGGTTGTGGGTGGTGATCGTCGGCAGTGCCTTCCCGCTGTTGGCCTTGCTGCGCTTCTTGAGCACCTCGCGCAAGCGGTCCCTGGCTACGGCCTGAATACCCCACGCATAAAAAAGCCCGGTCGCCGTCAGCGCCCGGGCTTTTTGGTGGAGCGTGTCAAATCCGCACGTTGCCACGCGGCCCGGCAATCGCCCAGATGATCAGGCCCAGTACCGGCAACAGCAGGATCAGCAACACCCAGAGGATTTTCATCCCGGTTTCCGCGCCACTCTTGAGTACGTTGATAATCGCCCAGATATCGAGCGCCAGGATGATCAGGCCGACCAGGCCGTTGAAAGTGGAACCCATGGTGTCGCTCCCAAATGGTGATGTGCACACTTAGGATAGCGGGCCCCTGGCAAGGGTTCCGTTTTATTGCTTCAGACGTGGACCGCGACCTTGAGGGCTTCCAGGGAGGGCGCGGCGGCGATGCCGACTTCAGCACACAGTTCCAGCACACGCGGTACATCGTTGCCGTACACCAACACCATTTGCAATTCATCGTCGAGCAATTGGCTGAAGTTCATCAGCACGTAGCCGCCGTTTTCCTTGTTCAGGCTGCTCATCTGGATCTGGATGCGGTTGAGCGCGGTCAGGGCTTCGGTTTTCGCCAGCTGCTTGGGCTTGAGGTTGAACGCCACGCCGGGGCCGAACGAGGCAACGATCTGTTCGAACAGGTCCACGTAGGTGTCGGCCTGGAACAGCACGGTGTCCGGCAGGCTGCCCACCACTACCCACTCACCCAACGGGATCGGAAACGTGTCGTCGTAGTTGATATCGGGGTTGGCCCCCAGGAAAGCCGTCGGATCGGCGTAGGCCTGGGCCGCTTCGTCAGCGATTTTCGCAATGTCCGCCTCGCCGAGGCAGCCGGAGCTGATTTTGCTGATGAGTTCGACGAGTGCGGCTTTCATGGGGTGGATCCTGTGGCGAAGGGTGTCTTGAGGGCGGGCAGGATAGCGCATCACATCGGTCGAGTCAGGAACCTGTGGCCCCGGAGCTTTTGTGGCGAGGGGATTTATCCCCGCTGGGCTGCGAAGCAGCCCTAAAGACAGCTTGCCACACCGAGTTGTCAGGTTTTAGGGCCGCTTCGCGCCCCAGCGGGGATAAATCCCCTCGCCACAAGAGCAATGTCACTCCAGGATCACGGCCCCGGAGGAAGATCAGCCCAACATCTTTTCCAACTGCGCCGTGGTGTCCACCGCGCCCATGGTCTTGGCGGCATCCAGAGCCGAGACGCCGTTGGCATCCTTGGCTTTCGGGTCGGCGCCTTTGCCGATCAGGTAGTCGACGATTTCCACGCGGTTGAACATCGCCGCCATCATCAGCGCAGTGCGACCATCGAAGGAGGCACCTTCCACTTGCGCGCCGCCATCCACCAACGCCGAAACCACTGCCAGGTCACCCTTGAACGCCGCGCCGGCAATCGGGCTCTGGCCGTTGTCGTTGCGGATTTCCGGATCGGCCTTGTGCTCCAGCAACACTTTCACCGTTTCCACATGCCCGTGGTAAGCGGCCAGCATCAACAAGGTGTCGCCCTTGTGGTTACGCAGATTGGGCGGCAGGCCCTTGCTCAGCAACGCAGCCATCATGGCCGCATCGCCCTGGCGTGCGACGTTGAACACTTGCTCGGCAAACTCCGCAGCCTCTTCCGGGGTCATCTGGCGGCTTGTATCGGACATGGGAAACTCCACTCGGCTCTTCGCAAAGCGGCTAGTTTCCCGAGGGACCCGGGCGCTGTCATCCCTTTTTTCACTGTGCCTGTCATAGCCAGAATCAATAACGCAATTGTCCACCCTGAATCCGAACTGCCAGCTGCCGATCCACCCGCACGTAAGTATCGGTGCCCGGCAGCCAGGCGTAGACCGGCTCATCCCCGGTAACGCATGGGTCGAATGCTTCGGCCTTGAGTCGAGTCTTCTGGTACTTGAAGGTGCCGGTGGTGTCCATTTTCACCTTGATACGCAGGAACAGCGGCACGGCATAGGCAGGTAGCTTGCCTTGCAAAAACTGCAACAACTCGCTGAAGTCCAGGGTCGCCAGGGATTCGGACGGGGTGATTGCCGCCATGCCGGCACGACCATTGGTGCCATTGATCTCCACGCCATAAGCCACCGCCTCGGCCACCTGCGGATGTTGCAGCAGCACATTTTCGACTTCTGTGGTGGAGACGTTTTCGCCTTTCCAGCGATAGGTGTCGCCGAGGCGATCAACGAACTGCCCATGCCCGAAACCAATGTTGCGCAGCAGGTCTCCGGTGTTGAAGTAACGGTCCCCCGGCACGAAGACATCCCGGCAGATGGTTTTTTCGGTCAAGGCTTGCTCGGTGTAGCCATCCAGTGGCGCCTTCTCGTCGATGCGCGCCAGCAACAGGCCCGGTTGGCCCTTGGGCACTTTTTGCATGCGACCTTGCAGGTTGCGCAACGGCAGGCCGCTGGCATGGTCGTACTGCACCAGCTCCCAGCCCATCAGGGAAAACCCGATGGTGTTGTCGAAATTCAGGATGTTGGTGAAACCGATATTGCCGTCGCTGGCGGCATACAGCTCACAGATATGGTCGATGCCAAACCGGGTCTTGAAGGTCGACCAGGCCCCGGGCCGCAGACCGTTGCCGATCATTTTCTTCACACCGTGGTGACGGTCATCGGCAGCGGCAGGCTGGTCGATCAGGTAGCGGCACAACTCACCGACATACCCCAGCGTGGTCGCCCGGTAGCGGCGCACGTCGCTCCAGAACTGACTGGCGCTGAACTTGCGCCGAATCGCGAACCCCGATGCCCCACAGATCGCCGCGCCCCAGCACACGCACAGGCCGGTGGCGTGGTACAGCGGCAATGTGCAATACACGACGTCGTCGGGCTGCATGTCCAAGGCGATCAGGCCGAAGCTGGTGGACGTGCGCACCCAGCGACCATGGCGAAACACCCCAGCCTTGGGCAGGCCGGTGGTACCCGAGGTGTAGAGATAAAAACACGGGTCGTTGCAGAAAACCTGTTGGCTGCATGCCGGGTTATCGCTTGGGTAATCCTCGCTGCCCGCCATCAGGTCGATGAAACCGGACGGTGCATGGGACGGGGTATCGGCGCAGTCCTGATCCGCCAGCCACCAGGTCCTGCTGCTCGACAGAGTGGTTCGCGCTCGTATGTCGTTGAAGGCCGCGCCCCGTTCATCCCCGACCACCACCGCGACCGGGTTGACCAAGGCCAGGCTATGCACCAGCGCATCGCCGGTTTGCGAGGTGTTGAGCATGGCACTGACCGCGCCAACCTTGGCCATCGCCAGCACGCTGATCAGCAGCTGCGGCCGGTTCTCGATGAATATCGCCACGCAATCGCCCTTGCCGATGCCTTGGGCCAGCAGGTAATGGGCGATGCGATTGGCCTGCGCGTTGACCTGTGCATAACTCAACACCGTCTCGCCATACAGCAGTGCCGGGCCCTGGGGATTGCGTTGCGTGGCCTGTTCGAAGCACCAGCCCAGGCCGCAAGGCTGGGTCGGGTCCTGGACGTTGGCCTGCTTCATGCCTTTGACGATCCGGGGGACGGCTTTGGCAATGGCAGGCAGCTTGCGCAGCATCATGCCCCAGGTAATCGCGTCGCTGGGTGTACGACTCATGGTGATCTTCCCCGTTCGACCTCGTGGTCTCGGTTCTTGTTATCGGGCAGCAGATGATTTGGCTCGAAAGTACGCCGGCGATTGCGGCGCTGTACATGCGGTTTTTGCAATGTTTTGTATCCACTGCCCGAGACAGGCGAAGCGTGAGCGCCGCAAAACGATTTGGTTCCAAAAATCATTGCCCGACCACGCAAAATGCAGGATGCACGATGGCTATTCATGCAAGATGCACGAAATCAAAAATACAGTAAAAACATAACTACCTGTTTTTAAAGGACTTTATATAAAGCCAAATGCTGGCACAGACAGTGCAACTTCCCCTCCACGGTTTGCCATACCATGGAGCAGTCAACTATGAACATGATTCAAGAAAAGTTTGCGTCCCTGTTTTCCAACTACGAAGTGACCACCCAGCCCCGCCCCGATGGCGGCATTCTGCTGACCTTGCGTAATAGCGACGGCAAGCTGTTCAAACGCACGATTTCCTATGCTCAACTGCACGCTGGGGATCAGTTGTCCTGGGCGATCAGCGCGATTCGTCGTGACCTGGCTGAACAGGCTAGCGAGTTGCCACAGATCACCTTGTTGCAGAGCCAGCATCGGTTTGCTTTGCCGACTTACCATAGCGCTTGAGCCTGCTGGCAAAACGCGATGCTGCTTGCTTGAAAAAACGGCGCTTCTTTCAGAAATGGGAAGCGCCGTTTTTTTTGGGGCTTCTTTTGGGCGAGTCCGCTTTTGGTTCTGGTCTGTATATCCGTTTCTTCGGTAATGGCTGCTGACGGTTGCGCAGCAACGGATATACACACCCAAAAAACCTCACGGCACCACCCGCGCAGGTCAGTCTTCCAGGCGAGGAAACCGGCGAGCAATATCATCCCCTGTAACCTCAGCAACCAACCCCTGCAAATCACCAGACAAGCGAATCGTAACGAAATGCGGCCGCTCCCCCATGTCAAACCAATGCGGCATACCAGCCGGCACCGTTATCAAGTCGCTCCTTTCACACAGCACCGCATAGACATAATCCCCAACGTGCAGGTTAAACAAGCCACGACCAGCAACGAAAAATCGCACTTCATCCTGGCTATGGCGATACTCATCGAGCTCCCCAGCCTGTTCCGGCTGATCACTGCTGACACTGACAACATCGACCTCAACATAACCCCGCTCAGTCATCAACCCATCGATCTGAGCCTGGTAAGCCGCAATGATGTCCTCCTCACTGGCACCCGGCTGGATTTTCACCGCCGCTTCCCAATGGGCAAAGTGAATACCTTGTTCAGCCAGGGTCGCGGCAATGTCCTCGACGTGGGTCAACACTTTGTTCGGGATGTCAGGGCTCGAAACGTGATAGACGGACAGGCTGCTCATGACAAAGGCTCCAGCAAATTAACGGTTCGAAGGCTCATGGCCGGTCCTCTTGCATACGTGTGGCAATGATAACGGCTGCCGCGAAAGCCGCGAGGCTGGCGAGACTGAACGTCCAACTGGCACCCAAGGCGTTCCAGCTATAGCCGGAATACAATGCGCCCAGGGCCCCGCCCGTACCGGCCAACGCCGCATACAGCGCCTGCCCCTGGCCTTGCTGGCGAGGCCCGAAACTGCGTTGCACGAAATGGATGGCAGCGGCGTGAAAGCTGCCGAAGGTCGCCGCGTGCAGCACCTGGGCGAACAACAATACCCAGAGAAACTCGGCCAGCGAGCCCAGCAACAACCAGCGCAACGCCGCCAGCAGGAAGCTCGCCAGCAGCACCCGGCGCACGGAAAACCGCGTCAGGATCCGGCTCATCAGCAGGAAGACCAGAACTTCCGCCACCACGCCGAGGGCCCAGAGCAGGCCGATCAACCCGCGACTGTAGCCCAGGTGTTCGAGGTGCAAGGTCAGGAAGGTGTAATACGGCCCGTGACTCACCTGCATCAGGCCCACACAGGTATAGAACGCCAACACGCCAGGGTTGCGCAGTTGCCGTAGGAACCCCTCCCCCGCGATGCGCGGCCCCTGCAATGGCTGGGCATTGGGCACCCAGAAGCTGGCGAGCACGATGCCGGCCATGATCAGTACCAGCGCCACCGGATAGATGTCCAGGCTCAGCCATTCGAACAAGCGGCCGAGCACGACCACGGTGATGATGAAACCGATGGAACCCCACAGGCGGATCTGGCTGTAGCGCGAGGCCTGCCCGCCCAGATGGGCCAGGGTAATGACTTCGAACTGCGGCAACACCGCGTGCCAGAAGAACGCATGCAGCGCCATGACCATCGCCAGCCAGGCGTAGCTTTTATCGATGAAGATCAGCGAGAAAGCCAGCAGCGTGCAGATCGCGCCAAAACGCACAATCGCCAGGCGCCGGCCGGTGTAATCCCCCAGCCAGCCCCAGATGTTCGGCGCCACACAGCGCATCAGCATGGGAATCGCCACCAGCTCGCCGATGCGCGCCGCATTGAACCCCAGGTGATCGAAATACAGCGCCAGGAACGGCGCCGTCGAACCGAGCAGCGCGAAATAGAACAGATAGAAACTGGAGAGCCGCCAGTACGGCAGTGCCGCCACGGTCGTCAGGCCACGGCGGTCGGCAGGCCAACCATCAAAGCTGCCCCAGCACCGGGGTGCTGACGCGGACGTCGGCGTTCTGGCCGCGATGACGCAGCAGGTGATCCATCAACACGATCGCCATCATCGCCTCGGCGATGGGCGTGGCACGGATGCCGACGCACGGGTCATGACGGCCCTTGGTGATGACGTCCACCGGGTTGCCATGGATGTCGATGGAGCGGCCCGGCGTGGTGATGCTGGACGTCGGTTTCAAGGCCAGGTGCGCCACGATTGGCTGGCCCGAGGAAATGCCGCCGAGGATACCGCCGGCATTGTTGCTCAGGAAACCTTGCGGAGTCAGTTCGTCACGGTGCTCGGTGCCGCGCTGGGCGACACAGGCGAAACCGGCGCCGATCTCCACGCCCTTCACCGCGTTGATGCTCATCAGCGCGTGGGCCAGCTCGGCGTCGAGGCGGTCGAAGATCGGCTCGCCAAGGCCCGGCATCACCCCTTCGGCGACCACGGTGATCTTCGCGCCGACCGAATCCTGGTCCCGGCGTAGTTGGTCCATGTAGGCCTCGAGTTCCGGCACCTTGTCCGGGTCGGGGCAGAAGAAGGCGTTCTGTTCCACCGAGTCCCAGGTCTTGAACGGGATTTCGATGGGGCCCAACTGGCTCATGTAGCCACGGATGACGATGCCCTGGCTGGCCAGGTACTTCTTGGCAATCGCCCCGGCCGCCACGCGCATGGCGGTTTCCCGCGCCGAACTGCGACCGCCGCCACGGTAATCGCGCTCACCGTATTTGTGATGGTAGGTGTAGTCGGCGTGGGCCGGGCGGAACAGATCCTTGATGGCCGAGTAGTCCTTGGACTTCTGGTCGGTGTTGCGGATCAACAGGCCGATGGCGCAGCCGGTGGTGCGCCCTTCGAACACGCCAGAGAGGATTTCGACTTCATCGGCTTCCTGGCGCTGGGTGGTGTGGCGGCTGGTGCCGGGCTTGCGGCGGTCCAGGTCACGCTGCAGGTCGTCCAGGGAAATCTCCAGGCCCGGCGGGCAGCCGTCGACAATGGCGACCAACGCCGGGCCATGGCTTTCGCCCGCGGTGGTGACAGTGAACAGCTTGCCGTAGGTATTGCCGGACATGCAGGGTGCTCCGTGAAATCGCTGAGAGACTCAACCTTGGATTCGTAATGGGCGCCAGTATACGCAGGCTCCCCGCGTAGTTCATCCTCGAACCTTATCGGCGGCCACCAGTCCAACCGGCACCTTCGCAACTAATGGCGTGATGATGTTAAAGCTGCTTGCTCTAAGCCTTACCTTGTTCACCGGCCTGCTTTCCGGCGTGGCCCAGGCCACGGTGCTGCAACGCCCCATCAGCCTCGACACAGGCAGCGGTGAGCTTTTCGGTACCTTGTTGCTGCCCAAGTCCGACACGCCGGTGCCGGTTGTTCTGATCATCTCCGGGTCAGGTCCTACGGATCGCGACGGAAACAACCCCGACGGCGGACGCAACGACAGCCTCAAGCGCCTGGCCTGGGTGCTGGCCAGGCACAACATCGCCAGCGTGCGCTATGACAAGCGTGGGGTGGCCGCCAGCCTCGCGGCGACCCCGGACGAGCGCAACCTGAGCGTCGAGGCCTATGTGGCCGATGCCGTGGCCTGGAGCCACAAGCTCGCCGCCGATCCGCGCCTGGGCCCATTGATCCTGCTGGGCCACAGCGAAGGCGCGTTGATCGCCAGCCTCGCCGCGCCCCAGGCCAACGCGGCGGCGGTGATTTCACTGTCTGGCAGCGCCAGGCCGATCGACCAGGTGCTGCGTCAACAATTGAGCAACCGCTTGCCACCGCCGCTGATGTTGCGCAGCAACGAGCTGCTCGACAGCCTCAAGGCCGGTCGGCCCGACGATAACGTGCCGGCACAACTGCTGGTCATTTTCCGCCCCAGCGTACAGCCCTACCTGATCTCGTTGTTCCGCCAGGACCCGGCCCGGGCCTTTGCGGCATTGAAGATGCCAGCCTTGATCATCCAGGGCAGCAACGATATCCAGGTCAGCGTCGATGACGCCAGGCAGTTGAAAGCCGCCAAGCCCGACGCTGAATTGGCGCTGATCGAGGGCATGAACCACGTGATGCGCATCGTGCCCAACGACGTGAAACGGCAACTGGCCTCCTACAAGGATCCCAACCTACCCCTGGCGGCCGAGCTGGGTACGCGGATTTTGCGTTTTATTGACTCGTTAGCCGCCCGTTAGGCGGTTTTAGTCGATTTAGCTTCAGTACTGGCAAAAACAGCCGATAACCCGGTGTCGGATAGCGCAATGGCTACCGACCCGCCGGCCTGGACAGGATTTTTGCCGTTATGACTGAAACTCAAGCTTCCCCCGACACCGCTGCCGAAGCCCCCGCCTCGTCTGCGGTGGAACTGCCGTGGGCCGACGTGCATACCGAGCATCACAAGATGCTCCGCCTGGCGCCGCTCAAGACCGACCGCGCCACCGGTGCGCGGCCATTGCGGTTTGTCGAGTTCAGCTATGCCGAGCGCCACAGCAAGGAACGCAGCCTGCTGCGCATGAGCATCCAGTTGCCGAACCAGCGTGTGCGCAAGGAACAGAATCACTTGGACGTCTGGGCGGACCACGTCGAGAAACGCCTGTTTTTTTCCCCGGACAACCTGCAAGTCGAGCCGTCCAACCGTGGCATCGGCCGTTTCCTGGCGGCCCAGGGCATTACCTGGGCCAAGAAACGCTGGTCGGCCTACCAGGTGCACGGCAACGACCTGGATAACAAGGACGCCCTGAACGAAGACACTCGCCTGCGCCGCGACCGCTTTCTCAAAGCCCAGGGTTTCGAGGTGGTCTACGCCGACGCCCAGCACCTCAAGGGCAGCGTCAAGCCAACCCACGTTGGTGATCTGCTCGGGGACTGGAACACCGAGAAGCTGCAGTTCGTGGAAATCCTTGAAGCGGCGCAGATGCTGCAACAGGCCGAGCAGAACCTGGCGGAACAGGAAGTCAAACTCAAGCAGCAGGAAGAAAAGGTCACCAAGTTCAAGCGCGAAGACGCCGGCCTGCGCTTCACCATCACCTGCCTGGTGGCCTTTGCCATGTT